>NZ_JAHCMC020000002.1:0-38632 GCF_018448765.2 Streptococcus oralis | reverse complement strand
CGTACATAAAACAAACCCTTTAACATCAACGGTTTAAAGGGTTTTTATTTATTTTATCGAGAAAAAAGGGGCAGTAAAGGGGCAAAATTTATAGTTTTATCTTTTCTAACTTGCTAGATATATCTGATACCATTTTTTGGGTAACGTGTGAATAAATTTCAAGTGTTGTCTTTGAATCAGAATGACCTACACGATCCATGATAGCAGTTAACGGGATTCCTAATTCAGCAAGTAAAGAGATATGAGAATGTCTGAACATGTGAGTAGTGATATTTTTGTCAATACCTAGCTTTTTACCATGATTTTTTAAAGGTATAATAACCCTGGCACTTGTTATTGGCTCTCCTAGAGTGTTGATAAAAATAGAATCAGTATCAAATCCGTTTTTTGTATTCTCTAGAATTTGCTCTTTGATAATATCTAACACTTTTTGAGGAGCAGTTATAATTCTATCTGATTTTGCCGTCTTTGGTGCAGTTCTCTTTTTGAGTCTAAAATCGTATGTATGCCTTATGTGGATTGTCTTTTTCGAAAAGTCTATATCGTGTTTGTAACTCAAGGCAGCAAGCTCTCCATATCTCATACCAGTTAGAAAAAGGACTTTGGCTATACGGATATACTTGTTTAAACGATAATCACGCAAAGCCTCTTTTTGTAAAGTTTTAATAAAGAGGTTGAACTCTTTTTGATCCAGATATTTTGTCCTTTTCTTTTTCAAGTCATCGGAGGTTGTAATTTTACGGGGTAGCTCGACAAAAAGCATTTCGTTGCTATTGATATAATTCATTCTAAGAGCGTACTTCATAATCTGATTGAGTTTAAATTTTATTTTTGAGGTATAATTCCTGGAGCGCCCGTCTTTAATCAGTTGATCTATGACTTTCTGCAATAATCTACGATCAATGTTTCTAACTAGATAATCGCCCTCTATCTGATTAAATATTTCATTTTTTACATGGTTTGCTGCATAGATTGTTGATTCTCTGACCCCATTTTTCCAATTATCCTCAAACTCATCATAAAGTTCTTTGAATGTTATATCAGATATGTTTTTATTTTTATCTTCTAGTTTCTTATTTATCTTTTCTTGCAAGAGTAAAATAGCTTGATTTCTTGCTTGAGGTGTTTTCTTCTCCATCGTAACTGAGACTTTTTTTAATTTCTCGGTATATGGATCTTTGTATCTCTCGAAAAATTTATATTTGCCGTTTGGCAATTCTTCCATCCACATTGATTTTTCCCCCATTTCTTGATAAAATGAGTATAAGAAAATGACCTTTTTAATGGTTGTTTCCTATACATAGTTTCCTTATGCTCTCTTCGGCCAAAATTTGAGCGTGGGGACTTTTTTTATTTCGTTTCAAAGAAATTTCCGCAATTTTTGCAATGCCACTGTTTATTTCCTTTTTTGCCAGCAAATCCAGCTAAAGCACCAACTCCACCAGTCAAAACAGCTCCACCAACGGCCTTTCCAACAGAAAAGGCTTTTTTGTCTTGTTGTAAGAAAGTGACATCTTTAGACTTGCAATTAGGGCAAGTGATGATATTCTGCTTTTTCTCTTGCTTTTTCTTCTCTTGATTTGCTCTAAATTCTTCAAGTTCACGTTCTCTCTGTTCTGGAGATTTTTTTTGGTTATCAATCACTACTGCACCTATTACACCTCCAACAAAAATAATAATTATGATAATAGCCAATATGTTCATTTTATCCTACTCCTTTTTCAATTCAGCAAAGCTAAATATTCCTCTATGGATTTTTATTAAGTATTTGTTGATTTTTTACTTTTCCTGTGGCATGAAGTTTCCGACGACTTTGCCGATGATACGAGGTTCTTCTTCCCAGCGGGCAAACTTGTCATCATATTTGTCATTTAGAGAGACGAGACGGAGCCCATCTTTTTCTTTGTAGACTTTTTTGATATAGCTCTGGCCGTCCCAATCTACGGCATAAATGGCACCGTCATAGTCCCAGCCTGTATCCTTGATGAGGGCGACGGATCCGTCTGCGAAGTCTGGCTCCATGGAGTCGCCATAGACCCAGCTGGCGAGATCATGGGCGATGTTCTTATCAAAATAGACAGTATCATAGTTGCGATCTTCTGCGTAACCGTATCCTGTCCCTGCGGATAGCTTTTCGAAAACGTGATATTCGAAAAGTTCTTCGTTGACCTCTCGCTCCTGACTATCTAAAAGCTCCTCAGATGTCCGTAGCACGATTTTTTTATTGTGAGTGGTTAATTGTACTACTGTGTCGTTAATCTGCTGTGTGAGCAAATCTGGAGTTTTTGTGAGAGGGTTAGCAGTAGATGAGTCTTTTTTTATTTGTGGGAAAAGATCATCAATCGAAATCTTAAAGGCACTAGCTAAGTCAAACATTGTATCTTTTTTAGGAGACCTGATGCCTTTTTCATAATTGCCAATAGCATTCTTACTTATTCCAATTTTAGAACCAAGCTCTTGTTGAGTCCAACCATTTTTAAGTCTATATTGTCTTATTTTTTCGCCAATAATACTTGCAATCTGTTCTTTATCCATAACCGAATCTCCTTTCTATTTTATAAGAGAATTATAACATAAAACCCACGAAAAGAAAACTTTTTTAATTTTTTCGCAAAAAAAATATTGACAGCCCACGAATCGTGTGCTATAATTAAATTGAGCTTGGAAATAAGCAAATAAAACAAAAGGGAAAGGAGGGGAAACATGAACGAAATAGGCAAGTACCTTGAAATCTCTGGCAATATTGCTGGACGAATCGAACTAGAAAGCGAAAAAGACCTACTTGTCCGTAGGGCGATAGTCATTGATGGACGCATCGGTTTATGTGAACAAGCGGTCTATGTTGATAAGAAAGTGCTAGATAGCTATTGGGTCAAGATAGTAGAGTTATCTGTTATTCCTGAAACCATCAACAGCGTTGACAGCACTGATTTGGTTAGGAAATGGTTGAACATGTAAATTGACACTCTCATGTCCGTTGATATACTCAACACATTTCACCAAGTAATGCTCAGATTTATGGTCTGCTAACCTAGCGACGACAGAACCGGTAGTAGGAATAGCGGGCAACGTCATTGGTATAGGTTCAACACGACCATCAATCACGATGTGACAGGTAATCATAGCTTTTCTCCTTTCTAGCTTTATTATAGCAGAATTGCGAGAAAAGAATAAAAAATAAAAGGAGGTGAGAACGTGCAAATTTATCTTTATCAGCTACGAAAAGAAAAAGGTATTACACAAAAAGAACTAGCCCAAAAATTAGGTATATCCGAAACCGCATATCGTCAAAAAGAAAAAGGGCAACGTGCTTTTAAGTCAGATGAAATGTTTATTATCGCTGATGTTCTTGAAAAAGATATTGGCGAAATTTTTTCAGATCCAAGACCACGAAAAGTGGACTTGTAGATGAGAGTGCGATTAGAGAAAGGAGAGCGTATGACAAACTTTAAAGATTTGGATTGTCAGTTTATCTTTCAGAAACGCGACTGAGGATTACACAGCAGTCAGCAATGATTTTCTGAGAAATCCAAAACTTGAGCCAGCAACAATTGGGATATTGATGGTCGTTCTCAGCAATAAAGAGAATTGGCTTGTCTATCCAGAGGAAATAGCTAAACGTCTGGGAGTGGGTCGTGATATGGTAGATAGGCATTTCAAAAAGATTGAAAAAGCTGGATATTTACGAACCGTCAAAAAAAGCCTCGGTCGAGGGAGAGGAGTTCAGACTTTCAGATTCTTCTCAGATACAAAAATAACTGATTTTCAATTTGAAATTATGTTACAACGACTTGATGAAGAAATAAAAAAGTTATCCACAGTTTGATATTTACATTTCCGACTTTTACAAATCTGTATTTTACAAATCTGTATTTTACAAATCTGTAAAATAAGGCACTAATAAATATTAAATAACAACAAGTATTAAATAACAATAAATACTAACTAACAACAAGTACTACTACTCTTAATAAATAAAAGAGGGTACACAAAAAAGTATCTGAGAAATTCAGACACTTTCTAAAAAATCTAACTTAATTATAGCATGAAAGGGGAAAAATGGAAACAGTTCAAATCGTGAGAATTAAAGATGTGATCATCGAGAAGATTTCTGCAAACGATGAAGAACTAGAACACATCTTTGGATGTTCAAAACGGCAAGCGGGAGACATGAGGCGAGAAATGAAAAAATTGCCTAGTCAGCAAAAGCACCTCAGAAATGATGGTCAGCTTGTCACAATCAAAGGTTTTGACGAATACTTACAGTATCGTGGGACTCAAGCTTGGAAAAAAGAAATTGTAAAAAGAGAAAAAATGAAAGGACAAAAAAATGAACGAACCAAGTCTAACTAGTCAACTTTTAGGAGTAGCAATTGTTTTGGCAATGATATTTGTGTTCATGGTTCTAGTTGCTGCTCAAGAAGAACGTGAGCAAACAAGAGAACGCAAACAGAAAGAGCATGATGAGTTAATTAAGAATGTCTATCTTAAGGGATTGAGTCAATTCAATAACATTGCGAGAGAAAATCTCAAAAAGTGTGACAGATCATTTACTTATGACACTCAACGACCAGAGGGATTGCGTCCTGAATTGCTAGCCTTACCAGCGCCTAAATGATAGAAAAGAGGAGGGAAATGGCAAATTGGGCAGAGGGTACTCTTAAACTAAGAGGCAGACGCGAAAACGTTACATCAGCTTTAAAAGAGATGCTATTAGAAAGTCAAGGTACAACTCTTGAAGAAGAATACGATGGTACTCTACTAAGATTTAAAAATGAGTATGATTCTTTTTATATAAACGGTACAAGGCGTGCGTTTATTTCTAGTAAAGATATTGAAATTTGGTTGGATGATGATTTTGTGATTATCGAGCTTGAAGATTTCAAACAAGCATGGGCAGCATCAGCTGACAATTACACAGAAATTTCTAGTAAGTTTGATGTTGATATTAAAATTTTCACTTTTGAAATGGGTATGGAATTTACACAGGAAATTGAAATTTCAAAAGGTGAAATCATCAAGAATATTGTAAACGAAAACTTTACTAACTATTCATGGGATGTGCCTTTTAGCAGACTTGGAGGATAGATAATATGGCAGATTTAACATTTGCAGAATTACAGCGAAAAATGCAAATCGAAAAACAAACGAAACAGGGAGTGAAATATCCGTTTAGAACCGCAGAGGACATCAATAATAAATTTAAGTCTTTGGATAGCGGTTGGAGTGTATCATTTCCAGAAGATGACATCATTCAAAAAGGCGACAAACTGTATTATAAAGCGGTAGCTATTGCTAAAAGAGAAAGTGATGGCACGATTGAAAAAGCTGTTGGGTGGGCTAGAGAAGAAGATGTACCAATTTTTCACACACAAAAAGGGGATGTGAAACAGATGCAAGATCCACAATGGACAGGTGCGGTTGGTTCTTATGCTAGAAAATATGCTTTACAAGGTTTATTTGCCATTGGAGGGGAGGATGTTGATGAGTATCCAGTAGAAGAAAGCCAAGAACAAGGACAGAATAATCAGCAGCAGAAACCAAACAATCAGCAAGCCCAAGAACAAAATCAAGTAAGGTACATTGATAACATTCAGTATCAAGAAATCATCAAGAACGTTGAAGAGTTTGCGACGATTAAGGGAGCGCCATTTGATACAGTTGCAAATTTTGTATTGAGCAAGTACCAAATAGACGATTTCCACAAAGTCCCAGTTGATGGCTATAACATAGTGATGGAATATCTCACTAAACAAATTCAAAAAGCATACGAAAAACAAGGAGTATAAGACATGACTGAAAATAAAATTTATTCACCATGGGCTTTCACAGAAAACGAAAGCCAAAAACAGAAATCTAATCTTTCAGCTCTAAAAGAGTTGAAAGAGAAATATATCATCAAGGACAAATGGAATTACGACAAATTGAATGAACAAGATCAAGAAACCGTTGATGTTGTATATGGTCGAGTTGGTGGTAGTTACGGGAATTCACTGTATGAGATTTATAAGAATACCCCTAATTTATCAAAAACAGAACTTGCCTTAATTTGTGATAATGGCAATTTATGTTTTGGACATTCATCATCAGGTAGCAAAATCAAAATTTTCACAGACTAGGAGAACAAAGACATGGTAAAAGATGTAACTAATAGCTTGACAGAAATTAAGGTAGATTTTCAACCTGCAGTAATCAATGTTGATTATGATAGCGTGGAGAAACAACTTGCAGCAATCGTTGCACAGTACACAGATTATGAGGTGACAGCCTCCACTTACAAGATTGATTATGATGAGCGTACACGCCTAAATAAATTAAAAGAGGCGTTGGAAACTCGGCGTAAGGAAATCAAAAACAATATCAATAATCCATACAAGGAATTTGAGAAGTGGTACAAGAAAACAGTTGAGCCATTGGATAATGTCATTGCAAACATCACAGCAGGACTTAATACAATTGATGAACATGAACGATTGATGCGCGTGGATGCTGTCCGAGCTACCTTTGAGGATAAGTGTATGGTCGCAGGGATTGAAAAATCCACATTTGCTGACAAATACGATGAGTACAGCCTCAAGAAATATTTTAAAACAGGCAAGTATGAGCTGAAAAAGACAACACTGGATGAAATGGATGCCTTAGTGCTTTCAGAATTTGATGCCCTGGAAGAATACAAGGCCAACAAGCAAGCCATTCAAGAGCAAGCTCAAGAGTACGATTTGCCAGCTGATAGCTATATCAGACATCTTGAAGATGGTAAGAGTCTTGTTGATATCCTCAAGATGATGAAAACTGATCGTGATGCTGAGATTGCACGTAAAGAGCAGAAAGAAATCCAAGCAAAAGCAGAAGCTGAACGACTTGCAGAGATTGAACAATTGGCCAAAGAAAATGCAAATGCGAATATCAGGGCTTACGATGCTGAAACAGGCGAGATTTTAGAACAGGGTACAATTACACCAGAACCACAAAACAACGTGCGAGAAGTGCCAAAATTTGAACCTAGCGAGCCTTTAACAGTTGACTTGCGTTTGACTTTGCACGGTGGGAAATCTCAGCTTGACCAGTTGAAAGAATGGCTTGAGGATAACTTTATCAGTTTTGAAACTTTGGAGGGGTAGGTGGAATTTAGAAAGTATCAACTTATTTTAGAGTTTGAGGAGGCTAACAGGCCTCTCACTCAAATTGAAAAGAAAAGCCTTGCTATTTACTCTATCGAGTATTTAGAAGTGGGGCTAGATAGCTTAGAACGTGAATATTGCAACAGGAGGTATGTACAATGAATTTTAATGAACTGATTGAAAATGTAAAAGGTTGGTCAACGGCTAAAGAGCTTGACAAAGCAAGCCCATTATCTCAAATGCTCAAACTCAATGAAGAGTGGGGGGAGCTCAATAGTGCGACAGTACGAAAGGATAAGGAAAAGATAGCTGATAGCGTTGGAGATATGATGGTTGTCTTGACTATCCTAGCTCAACAGATGAACTTTTCTAAAATTCATTTGTCTCTCAATCCAGATGAGAACGGACAGCATAACTTTCATTATGTAGATCAGTGGTCAGTAGAGTTACTGTACTTGCACATTGCTAATGAAATTGGGTTGATGGCGCGTGGTTTGGCTGATGTTTCAACTAATACAAATCGCATTAATTCACGCACTCAAATTCAGTTAAGTAGCCGTAACATTGCTATTTATCTGGTGTTTGTTGCTAAGAAATTTGATTTGACTTTGACAGAGTGCCTTGAATTGGCATGGAATGAAATCAAAGACCGTCAAGGAAAGATGGTGGATGGTGTGTTTGTTAAGGAGTCTGACCTATGAGATGTTTTTATGTCAGCGGTAAAATTGGAGATCTTGATTTGGGATCAGAAATCAATGCAGAAAATTCATTTATGGCCGCCATTGAGTTTGTGAAACGATACACCAACTTATTAAAGTTCGGTTCAAATGAAATAAAGGTATCAGAAGTAGAGGAGGTGCAAGATGATAAATAACGTTGTTTTAGTAGGGCGGCTTACAAGAGATGCCGATCTAAAATATACGCAATCTAATATTGCGGTTGCTACGTTTACTCTTGCTGTAAATCGTCCATTTAAGAACGAGGCTGGAGAGCGTGAGGCTGATTTTATCAATTGTGTTATCTGGAGACAGTCAGCTGAAAATCTTGCTAATTGGGCTAAAAAAGGCTCTCTTATTGGGATTACAGGAGTAATTCAAACACGTAGCTATGATAACCAGCAAGGTCAACGTGTTTATGTCACAGAGGTTGTTGCTAGTAATTTCCAATTGCTAGAAAGTCGTAACAGTCAGCAAAATACTCAAGGTCATCAAGATAATCATGGTGCTTATCAGCAACAGGGTTACAGCAACCAGGGCAGTTCTTTCCAAAACGGAAATAACACAGGGAACAATTTCCAAAATGGAAATAGTTACGGACAACAAGGTAGTTTCTTTGAGGGGAACACAACAAATCCAGTTCCTGATTTCACCCGTGATAACAATCCATTTGGCAGACCGACAAATCCATTGGATATTGATGATTCAGATCTGCCGTTTTGAGGTGATTTATGAGCGAAGAAATTTGGAAAGAGATCAATGGTTATGAGGGGATTTATGAAGTTTCAAATCATGGTAGAGTTAGAACTCACAAAGATAAAATTACACATAGCCAAAGACACGGCATCAGGCATTGGAAACAGAGAATTTTGAAACCTAAATCAACCAAAGCCAGAGAACCTAGGGTATCTCTATGGAAAAATAAGAAATCGAAAGATTACCTAGTACATAGATTGGTTGCAGAGGCATTTATACCAAATCCAGATAACAAACCGACAGTAAATCATATCGATGGCAACCCAGAAAATAATCATGTTAGCAATCTTGAGTGGGCGACTTACAAAGAAAACAATAATCATGCTTTCGATAACAACCTAATCAAAACAGGAATGAGCATCATTTTAGTTGATAAAAAGACTAAAGAAATACACATGTTTAGAAGCATGGCGAAAGCTAGTGAATTCTTAGGACATAATCACGGTTATTTGAGCAGTATATTGTCACACGGTCAGACCATATCCCAATATGAAATATACACTAAATTATAGGAGATACTAGATGAATAGAGTTAAAGCAGACTTACAATGCCCATTTTGTGGACACTGTAAAGTGGTTAAGGTAGGAGCGCATCGCAAGGCTCTTACTTGCCCATCGTGTAAACAAGCTGTTTTCTTGTCGTGGGCAACTGGTATCGAGGGGGAAACTGATGAACATGGTTATTATTTCCATGCCGTCGAGCCTTTCAATATCCGCAAAATTAATCAAGAGTTTCAAGATGCCTTTGAGGATGCACCACCTAAACACTCTTTCACCATCAGAAATAAGATGAGAGGGTGATATAGTGCAGAAAATGATAGTATGGGCGTTGTTTGATAGTGGTAACGGCTCATATACTAAAGCAATCAACACGCTTAATAGTTCTGGGGGGGCGAATATTGAAGTATATCCGATTGGGATAGATATTGAAAACAAGAACAATCATTTTATCCCTCTAAACCTTGCTGATTACTCACGGCTATTTGGTGATAATAAGCTATTTGATACGCTTGACAAGCTACCGCATCCAGATTTGATCATAGCAAGTCCACCTTGTGAGAGTTGGTCAAATGCTAGTGCGATGGCAAATGGCAACGCTTGTTGGAAGAAAGAAAACATCACAGATAGCCTCTTTATTCCACAAGTTCAACCATCTCCATTTACTATTAGAAGTTATTCAGATTACGAATCATCGCATATCAATTACGATTACGAGAGGCAATTTTTAAAACGTATAAATGGAGAATTAACAATCAACAATACAATTTCAATTATTAAACGTTATAAACCACAATTTTGGGTGATTGAAAACCCGGCAGGTGATCGTATTTGGCCATATATTGAAGATATCATTGGATTTAAAATACCTTACAAAAATTTAACAAGATACAATAATTACGATTATCCACTACAAAAACGAACAAATTTTGCAAGCAATGTTTATCTTGATTTAAAAAAAGACGTCATAAAACCAACAATTACTATGGAAAGATTTAGTCGTTCTTACAATGAAAGATCTAACATTCCTCAAAAATTACTTTTCGAGATATTTAAAACCATAATAGATTTATTTGAAAAGCAAAAATAACATTACAGGAGAATTAAATGAATACAGAACTTACATACTTGCTTGTTGCCGTCCTATCGTTAGCACTTTCTGCCTCGTGGGTGGTTGGCGTTACATTTTATGCGCATCATGTCATTAAAGACACAAAAAAAGAGCTTGAATATTATCAAAAGCCAGAAACGCAAGCAAAAATTGCGCAGCATGTAATTAAAAATCAATGGTATAAAAACGGCGGGGAGGTGTTTAAATGAAAGTTTTTGACGGAGCAAAAATGCGTTCTATCCGTAAAGAGGCAGAGCTTACTCAGTATGATCTTGCTCCGATGGTTGGCATTAGTCAAAATCGAGTAAGTGATATTGAGAGAAATGTTACAACTCCAACGATCGAGGAAATCGAGGCATTTGCCGATGCTCTAAATACTCAAGTATCATCATTTTTAAGCAACGAGTCAGAAATTGAGGTTATTGCTAATACCTTTACCAAGAAGAAAAAGGATACAGATGCAGAGTCTCACTTTGACACCTCAACTGAGCAGATGGAGCTATTTGTTGATGATACTTTACTGGGTCATGACCTAGCAGGATATGTATTGATCAGCCATAAGACCTATCTGGAGTTGTTAGATAGTCAAGATCGCTTAAATCAGTTACAAAAACTTTTGAAGTAGGGAGGTTGTGATGAAATTTGAACTTATCAATGACCACTTTGAAAATGCTAAGCGATACAACATACCGAGGGCGCAACTTATCATTGCTGATATTCCTTACAATTTAGGAAATAATGCATACGCCTCTGACCCTAGATGGTACAAAGATGGCGATAACAAAAACGGAGAGAGCAGATTAGCAGGGAAATCATTTTTTGATACAGACAATGATTTTAAAATCAATAATTTCTTTGATTTTTGTAGTCGGTTGTTGAAGAAAGAACCCAAGGAAAAGGGCAAAGCACCTGCCATGATTGTCTTTCATGCCTGGCAACAGCGAGACATGATTATAGAATGTGGCAAAAAGCATGGTTTTAATAATGCTTATCCGCTCTATTTTACAAAGAAATCAAGCCCACAAGTGCTAAAAGCCAACATGAAAATTGTTGGTGCGGTTGAAGAGGCAACGGTATTATATCGTGATAAACTCCCTAAATTTAACAATGGTGGGGCTATGATACTCAATCATGCCCCGTGGGAAAAAGATAGCTCTTACCCAGTTATCCACCCTACGCAAAAACCGATACCAGTTTTGAAACGATTGATTGAAATTTTTACAGATGAGGGCGATGTTGTCATTGATCCCGTAGCAGGTTCTGGATCAACTCTAAGGGCTGCTATTGAGATGAATAGGTCAGCCTATGGATTTGAAATTAAGAAAGATTTCTATAAGGCTGCACAAGAGAAAATGCTATCGTCATTTCAAATTAGCTTAATTTAAAGCAGGAGGACAATATGGATAAAAAACTTATTGGGTTAGACCTAACCCACATTGCAGATGGAGGATTACAGGAGAAACTAGACAAAGAGCTTGAAAAAGTCTTTGATAACATCCTTGACCTAAATACAGATGCGAAAGCAAAACGAAAAGTGACTATCACGCTTACGATGTCAGCTAACGAAGAGCGTACAGTGGTTGATACTATCATGGAAGTAAAATCAAAATTTGCGCCTCAAAATGGAGTAGCTACAACAATTCTTGTTGGGCGTGATTTTGATACAGGACAAGTACATGCTAACGAGCTGAAAAGTACAGTACCTGGTCAAATGTACTTTGACGAAAATGGGGAAATCCTTACTGATATTGGGCAACCAGTAGCAGAAATTGAACAACAAGCAGAAACAAAACAAGACATTATTGATTTCAACAAAAAGAAAGTAGGTAACTAATATGACAACAGAAAATCTTAAATCAGCATTGGAATACGCAGTAGAACTAAATGAGCATGGATTAGAAATTTTAACAGCTGCAGATGGCACAGAGTATTATGATGCCAACAAATTCAACCTCAAAGAACTTGACCCTAAACGCTATCCTAAAACTTTAGAGCTATCAACCTTGACAAGCCTTGTTGACTATCTCAAAACTGACCTCAACAATTTGAAAAACCAACGCTTGATTGTAGCAGTTGAGAAAAATGATGAGGTTTGCGTGTGGTCTGAAAACGATGAGTTAGAACGTCGTACATTACTTGTTAATGTTAAGGCACGCATTCCAGAGCTATCTTTTGGCTGTTTCCTATCATCAGAACAGTTCAATATCATGTTGCAATCAAACTTTATTGATGATAATGATCGTGGTACATTGCTAGAATTTGCTAGCGCATTGAAAATTGAGAATGGGGCTGAAATTGAAGATACCGGAGTATATCAAGTAGCAACAGTTAAAACAGGAGTGGCAAGCCTTGCTAAAGGGAAAACACCTAACCCAGTTACATTGCGCCCATATCGTACATTTGGCGAGGTCGAACAACCAGCAAGCCTATTTGTCTTTAGGATTGATAAGCAAGCAAATATGGCTTTATTTGAGGCAGATGGCAAGCGCTGGGTAGCTGATGCAGTAGGAAACATTGCAGCCTATCTAAAAGAGCAACTAGCAGACCAGAAACATATTACAGTATTAGCATAGGAGGAAAAAACAATGACTAAAGAAACTAAAAACACGGTATCAGCTGAAACTATCGTAGAGAACTTGAAAGAGTTCGCGGAGACACTACACGATGAGAGCAAAGAGGCAATGTTACACTTTCTTTTGACAAAGAATGTGAGCAAATTTAAAACAGCTAATATTATGCACAATATTAGTCATGATTTACTAGATATCTTAGATGGCAAGAGTGCTAAAGAAATTCTTGGTGAATCTGATGAGGAAGATAGCTCTTTTGTTGGTTCAATCGCTATCAATGTAGAAACTGGGAAAGTTGAGGGGATTGATGATATCAAGGACACCAAAGTAAAAGAACAGATTTTAGCAGCTGTAAGTAAAGTGGTTGAAGAGTTAGGCGGTAATTAGATGATCTTGTTTCTGAAATTGATGGTTATCAGTGCTTGCTTACTCCTTGCTATTCTGATTTTCGTTACTGGGCACAAAACCTACAAAAAAGGAAAAGCGGACAAGGTGGTTTGGTTTATCTTTGATGCTTATGCTATTGCTTTGATTTACACAGTGATAAAGATTTTGGAGACATGACATGAAAAATAAAAATCGAGTTGGTCTATTTTTTGCACTTGCAGCCTTGTCTTTATCAATGCTAAATCTAGGTTTGATAATCTCTAAAAATCACTATAAACCACAGGTGACCAAGCTGGAACAGCAAGTAGAAGAATTGAAAAGCAGAAAACCAGTCATTATTTATCAAGTTGACAATGCTGGTGGTGAGCTTATCGGAACAGTAACAGATAAAGCCATTGTTGATGGTCATTATACGGTTACTATCGGAGCTTATGGCAAGTTTCTTGTTACGAAAGAACAGTATGATTCTCTTGATATTGGTGATGATGTACCAAAATTCTTAAAACAGAGAGGTATTAAGTAATGAGTGATTTTTTAAATCAAGATTGTTTGCAGGGAATGAAGAATTTTCCAGATAACTATTTTGATTTAGCTATTGTAGATCCACCATATTTTTCCGGGCCAGAAAAAAGAAAATACTATGGTCGGAAAGTCAGTCCGATTGGCGTCAATAGGCTTTATGGCGAAACCTCAGAGTGGCAAATTCCAAATAGAGATTATTTTGATGAGTTATTTAGAGTTTCAAAAAATCAAATCATTTGGGGAGTGAATTATTTCGACTATTCTTTTGGCTCTGGACGTATCGTTTGGGACAAAGTTAATGGTCAGTCAAGTTTTTCAGATTGCGAGCTAGCGTACTGCAGTTTGCATGATAGCACGCGCTTATTTCGCTATATGTGGAATGGTATGATGCAAGGTAAATCAATCTCTGAAGGTCATATTCAACAAGGAAATAAAGCGTTGAACGAGGTTAGAATTCATCCGACACAAAAACCAGTCAACCTTTACCTTTGGTTATTGCAAACTTACGCAAAAGAAGGCGATAAAATACTCGATACTCATGTTGGCTCAGCAAGTAGTTTAATTGCTTTTCATGAGTTAGGCTTTGAGTATATTGGTTTTGAAAAAGATAAACACATATATGAGTTAGCAATGGCCAGGCTAAACAGCTATAAATCACAAATAAAATTGTTCTAAGGAATTAGGAGTTTTGGATGAAATTTGAGTTTTCTTTGCCTCGAAATACTAAGCTAAAATCTCTAAACATGGTTATCAATAGTAACGACAGGCAACATCAAACAGATAAAGCTAAAGTTACTAAGCGCATTAGAGCTTTTGCTTATTGGCATACATCGATGAACAAGGATAAAGGGAGGGCTGCTTTTAGCCCCTCTAACCCTTGTGAGGTTACAGTTACAATTTACAGCCCTACTAAATCTAAATTAGATCCACCTAACTTGTACCCAACAGTCAAGGCTATCATTGATGGTATGACTGATGCAGGTATTTGGACAGATGATAATCATAAGGTTATCAAAAAGTTATCTTTTGTTTATGGTGGCTTGAGTGAGGAGAAAGGGCATTATAGATTAGAGTTTGATATAGAGGGAGTGGAATAAATGACAAAAATCAGATTACAAAATCCATACATGGATGAAACTATCAAGGTGAGGGACGAATACAAACAAATTCTCAAAATGCTAGAATGGCTCGGACGAGGCAATATAGATTGTCTCCAACTAATTCAAATTGAACCAGAAGAAAGAATAATTACTATTAACCCTAAACACTTTGCAAAAGTTGATTTTTACGAAGATGAGGAGGTGAAGTGATGAAGATTGAACGAATTTGGGGATATCCGTCTAAGAATACATTTTCAATAAAGCCAATCGCAAAACTTTTAAGTGAAGAAGTCGTAGATGGCTTGTGGATTGACCCTTTTGCAAATAATGCTAAAATTGCTACGATAACAAATGACTTAAATACCGAATTTGATACAGATTATCATCTTGATGCTTTAGAATTTCTAAAGATGTTTCCTGACTGTTCTGTCGATGGAATTCTTTATGATCCTCCGTACTCAACAAGACAAATTTCAGAAGTATATAAGGGCGTAGGACTACCCGTAAATAAAGAAACAACTCAATCGACATTCTGGTCTAAACAAAAGAAAGAGATAGCAAGGATTGTGAAAATTGGCGGTAAAGTTATTTCATTTGGATGGAATAGTGGTGGAATAGGTAAAAAGAACGGATTTGAAGTAATTCGTGTTCTATTGGTTCCGCACGGAGGACATCACTACGACACAATCGTCACAATTGAAGAAAAAATTAGAGAGGTCATAGAATGAAACGAAAAAAACTATTAGCAATCGCATTGCTTGGCTTATCTTTTGTATGGTTAGCAGCATGTGGAAACAAGGATGTCCTTGGAACAACTTTCACTTTTAATTACGCAAAAGTGAAAATGGTAGATGGGCAAATTGTAGAGGGCAAAGTCAAACGGTGGGCGAAGTACGAGAAACAGGATAGTATTCGTGTTACTTTTGAAAATGGTGATGAGTATTACACTCACTCAAGTAACGTGACTTTGTACAATAAATAATGAGGGGGTGATACATGACTGATGACGAAGAAAAAAATAGAGCGCTTGTCAGTTATCCATCGCAGGGAAATCAATTGGCTAAAGTGGTATTTTTTGAGGGATAAAAAAAATCCTCAAAAAACAATCTTGGAGCAAAAGATACATGAGGCATTTTTAAAGAATAACATTGAACAGTCTGTATTTTTGGTAAATCTGAAAACTGTAACAGATGAATATATCGATAAATCAGATAGAAAGATGTTAAAAACGATAAAAGAGGTCTATGTATTTGAAAATATCAATGTGATCGGCGCGTGTCAAAAAATTTTATATCTAAGTCCTAGCCCAGCGTACACATATATCAATAAATGGTTTGATGAGTATTTTGTTTCAACTTACAAGTACATCCCCCTATCTAAATAACCGTAAAAACACCCTATCCTATGTATCTATAATCAAGGTACATAGGTTTTTTATTAGGAGAATAATATGGATAATCTGCCAACAAAACCATATCACAGACAGAATACTATTAATCAGTATAATTTGCTGGATTATGATGCGACGCGCACAGATGGGAAATATAATTTGCCAACTCTTGAACCAGTTGATCATGTGCCTAAAAAGCTACAGGGATTTAACTATGTTTTGAATAAACCTGACTACTCAGCTACTGTACATTTTTTCTTAGATGATTATCAGTTTGAAAGAATTTGGAAACGCCCAGACTTTTACCTAGAAAAACTAGCTGATTTTGATTGTGTACTTACACCAGATTTTAGCTTATATACAGACATGCCAATAGCTATGCAGGTTTGGAATACTTATCGCTCAAGACTGATAGGCCAAATGATGCAGAATTGGGGTTATACAGTCATACCTACTGTATCTTGGTCAAGCCAAGAAAGCCATGATTTTTGCTTTGATGGTTTGCCGAAACATAGCACAGTTGCCATCAGTACAGTAGGCATAAAACAACGCAAAGAGCGCTTTGAATTGTGGAGAGATGGAGTAGATGCCATGATTGAAAAGATAGCGCCAAAGCGTATTTTGGTATATGGTGGTGAGGTTGATTATGATTATAAAGGTATCGAGGTAATTTATTTTGGAAATGATACAACAGAAAGGATGGACAAATGGGCGGTAGAGGAGCAAGCTCTGGAATGAGTAACAAAGGAAAAAAGTATGGGACAGAATATAGTACCTTGCATACAGCAGGTAATATAAAATTTGTCACTCAAAATGGTAGTGGTGGACAAGTAGCACCTATGGAAACCATGACCAAAGGTAGAGTATATGTATTAGTTGATAAGCACAAAAATACCTTGAAAGGCATCACATACAATGATACGAATAATAAACGTAGTAAGCAGATAGATTTAGACCATGAACATAAAAAGATGCAGCCCCATACTCACCACGGTTATTTCCATGCCGAATATGAAGTAAGTAAGAAAGGTGCTACAAATCTGACCACTAAAGAGAAGAAGATGGTTGCTAGAGTGATGAAAGAGTGGTATAATTATAATAGAAAGCGCAAGGGATAGTATAGAAGGAGTACACCTTGATAGAGGTAGCCACGGTGCGAATCCGTGTCATTGCGCTGTATCTAGCCCCTTAATTGGGGCTTTTTTTGTGCCTTAAATCAAAAATAACAGTAAAACATCCCCTCTTTTAGCATATAAAATGAAATCATGAGTAGCAATACTTGTGATTTTTTGTTGGAAAGGAGGGAGCGAATGAATGAAAGACAGAGGCGCTTTGCAGATGAGTACATAAAGACAGGAAACGGCTATCAATCAGCAATTAAGGCTGGTTATAGTGAGAGTTATGCCAATAATCGTATTACTGAACTGTTGGGAAATGTTGGGATAAAAGAGTACATAAACAAACAGATGCAAGAGCTGCATAAGTCAAACATCATGGATGCGACAGAGGCGCTCTATATCCTTTCTGAAATCGCTAGAGGTAAACGAGATGAGGAGGTTTTGATACTTAACCCAACAACAGGAAAAGTAGAGAGGCATATCAAAAAAGCAGATAATGCAACAGTTATTAAAGCCATTACTGAAATCTTGAAACGATATCCAACAGCTAAACAATCTGAAAAACTAGAGCTTGAGATTGAGAAATTAAAATCACAGTTGATAGATACACAAATGGAAGATGATACCATCACAATTATTGATAGTTGGGAGGGTGACGATGAAGATAATTGATATTCAAAAAAATGTCAATCCTCATTTCAAGAGTGTTTGGAAATCTAAGAAACCTTACAACATTTTGAAAGGTGGGCGAAACTCATTCAAATCATCAGTTATTACCTTGAAGTTGATTGTCATGATGACTTGGTACATCATAAGGGGTGAAACTGCAAATATTGTCATTATCCGTAAAGTAGCTAATACAATCCGTGACAGTGTGTACAATCAAATCCAATGGGGACTATCGTTATTTGGCCTAACCAGTCGCTTTAAGATGACAGTCAGCCCATTTAAGATAAGTCATAAAAAGACAGGCTCAACATTTTATTTTTACGGCCTCGATGACTACCAAAAGTTGAAATCAAATAACATCGGAAATATTATAGCTGTTTGGTATGAAGAGGCTGCTGAATTTTCAAGCGCAGAAGAATTTGACCAGACCAACATTACATTTATGAGGCAGAAACATCCACGCGCTCAATTTGTTAAAATCTTTTGGTCATATAACCCTCCTATCAATCCGTACAGTTGGATAAATGAGTGGTATGAGGAAATGAATACGCAAGATAATTACTTATGCCATTCTAGTACTTATCTTGATGATGAGTTAGGATTTGTAAATGATCAGATGTTGGCTGATATCGAGCGTATCAAAAAGAATGACTATGATTATTACAGGTATGTCTATCTAGGTGAGTCAGTTGGTTTAGGGAATAATATCTATAACATGAGTACATTTCACCCGTTAGATGCTTTGCCTAGTGATGATAGGCTGATAGGTATATCTTTTGCATTGGACGGTGGGCATCAGCAGTCAGCTACTGCATGTTGTGCTTTTGGGATAACTGCTAAAGGTAAGGTTATCTTACTTGATACCTGGTATTACTCACCAGCTGGCCAAGTGATAAAGAAAGCACCTAGCCAACTATCACAGGACATCAACGGTTTTATACAATCGGTTGTCAGTAAATACAGAGTACCTATCTTGCAATATACGATTGATAGCGCAGAGGGAGCATTGAGAAACCAGATGTATCTTGATTTCAGCATTAGATGGCATCCGGTGGCTAAATTGAAGAAAGTGACAATGATTGATACATTCCAATCACTATTAGCACAAGGTCGCTTTTATTACCTTGATACAGAGAATAACAAGGTATTTATTGAAGAACATAAGATGTACAGATGGGATGAAAAGACATTGCAGTCTGATAGCCCAAATGTCATCAAAGATGATGACCATACATGCGATGTTGCCCAGTATTTTGTATTAGACAATTCTAAGATACTTGGTTTGCGTGTTGGTAATTCATAAGGAGGGCAACAATGAACTTAATTCAAAAAGTAAAAGACTTTTTCAACCGTGGGAGGTATAACATGGAAACATCGAACCTAAACAGTATCTTGGAGCACCCAAAGGTAGCTGTAACACAATCCGAATTTAACAGGATACAGCTCAATCTGGCTTACTATCAATCTAAATTTGATGATGTGGAGTACATCAACACCGATGGCGACAGAAAGCGTAGAAAGATGCAACACTTGCCGATTGCACGAACTGCAGCCAAAAAGATTGCTAGCCTTGTCTATAATGAACAAGCAGAGATCACAGCAGATGATGATACGTTAAATGACTTTCTTAATGATATGCTAGGTAATGACCGCTTTAACAAAAACTTTGAGCGGTATTTAGAGAGTTGTCTGGCTTTGGGTGGGCTTGCTATGAGACCTTACATTGATGGAGATAAGGTTAGAGTGGCATTTATTCAAGCACCAGTATTTTTGCCATTACAAAGCAATGTACAGGATGTATCAAGCGCTGCAATCCTAACTAAGACAATTAAGTCAGAGAGCAAAAAGAATGTATATTATACGTTAGTTGAGTTTCATGAGTGGGTAACTCAAGATGGCCAAGAGGTAGGGAGTACAAAGGATAAGAACCTATACCGCATTACTAACGAGCTTTACAAATCAACATCAGATAGTACGCTTGGTGATCGTGTAAATTTGAGTGAGCTATATCCTGATTTGCAACCAGTAACAACAATACAAGGATTGTCACGCCCATTGTTTGTTTATCTCAAGACACCAGGGATGAACAATAAGGATATCAACAGCCCTCTTGGTTTATCTATTTTTGATAACGCCAAGACCACTATTGATTTTATCAATCGCACGTATGATGAATTTATGTGGGAGATTAAGATGGGGCAAAGGCGCGTGATTGTGCCTGAGCAAATGACGCAACTCAAAGTACAAGATATCCACGGTGAAATCAAATTTAAGCGACGTTTTGATATTGACCAAAATGTTTACATGCAAGTAGGAGCAGGCAATATGGATAGTGGTAGCATTATTGATCTCACAACTCCTATCCGCTCATCAGATTATATTTCAGCCATTTCAGAGGGCTTGAAACTATTTGAAATGCAAATAGGTGTATCAAGTGGCATGTTTACATTTGATGGGCAAGGGGTCAAGACAGCAACGGAGATTGTAAGCGAGAACTCAGACACCTATCAAATGCGAAATAGCATTGTTGCGCTTGTTGAGCAAGCTATCAAAGAGCTTTGTGTTTCTATGTGTGAGTTGGGCAAAGCGGTAGGGATTTACAGCGGAGAAATTCCGGAGCTTGATGATATTTCAGTTAATTTGGATGATGGTGTATTTACTGATAGGCATGCAGAGCTTGATTACTGGATGAAGATGGTAGCAGCTGGATTTGCGACACAGAAAAGAGGTATTGCTAAAGTACTGAACATCACAAATGAAGAAGCAGAGAAAGAACTTGCTGAAATCAATGGAGAGTTGCCACCAGAGAGCGATGCAGAGCTTGCTTTGTACGGAAAAACAGATAAGAAAGCAGAAGAGGGAGAGCTATAAACTGCTATAAATTACAATAAACGACACATAAGGAGTTGAAAATGAGTGATAAACGTAAAATGCCAACTCTAAATGATCAGCGATTTTCTTTGCACATGCAGGGCGTGAGTGATATTTACTCTAAAATGCAAATTGAGTTGTTTGATAGCATGATAAAACGACTTAAAGAGCGTGGCAATGCTGACCTTGCGAAAAATCCGTATATATGGCAACTAGAAAAACTCAACGATATGTACATGCTGAATGAGGAGAACTTAAAGATTATTGTTGAACGTACAGGAATTGCTGAAAGTCTTTTGAGAGAAGTCATTGCTAACGAGGGATTAAAGGTCTATAAGGACACAAAGGAGCAACTAGAGGAAGATTTGAAAAGGGAATCTAGTGGCAAAGTTAGAAATGGTGTAATCGATGCTCTTGAGTCCTATACTCAACAAGCTATAAGTGACCTTAATCTTATCAATTCAACATTACCAGCAAGCATACAGACTGTTTTTAAGTCGGTTGTAGAGCAGACAGTAGCACAAGTCGTATCAGGGACTAAAACAAGTGATAGGGCGTTAAATGATACTATCATGAGCTGGCAAAAAAAGGGCTTTACTGGATTTACTGACAGCGCAGGGAGAGAGTGGCGAGCAGATAGCTATGCCAGAGCAATTATTAAAACGACAACTTACAGGGTTTACAATGATATGCGTACAAGACCTGCAGAGGAATTAGGGATAGATACTTTTTACTACTCTATCAAGTCGTCTGCTAGAGCTGCATGCGCTCCATTGCAAGGTAAGATAGTCACTAAAGGTCAAGGTAGAACAATAAACGGCCTTACTATTCATAGTTTGCTAGATTATGGTTTTGGTACTGCTGGGGGATGTCTAGGTGTCCATTGCGGTCATTATCTTACGCCTTTTATCGTAGGGGTAAATGAAATACCAGACTTGCCAGACTATATGAAAGACCTAACGCCGGAACAAGCGGAAGAAAATGCACGCATCGAGGCTAAACAAAGAGCTTTGGAGCGCAATATCAAGCATCACAAAGAAAGATTGCACTATGCTAGTACATTAGGTGATGATGATCTGATACAAGCTGAGAGGCTAAAAGTTAGAGCTTATCAAGGGAAAATAAGAGCTCTTGTAGAACAACACGAATTTTTAAGCCGTGATTACAGTAGAGAAAGAGCATATATCTAATTATCAAGAGGGTTACTAAACAACCCTCTTTTTTTGTGCCTAAAACCGTAAAAAATCCCATTCCATCCAAAGTAAACTGAAATAGTAAATAATATTTTGCTTTTCGGTGGGAGTTGTCCACCTAAAAAGAACTAAGGAGGTACAAATGGCATTTACAACAGAGGAACTACTCAAACTTGGATTGACAGAGGAACAGGCTAAATCAGTCTTTGCCTTGCGAGGAAAAGAGCTCAACGAGGACAAATCAGCCTTGGAAACTATCACCAAAGAGCGAGATAGTTTGAAAGGTCAGTTAGAAAAAGCAGAGGAGCAAGTTGAACACTTGAAATCGCTTGAAGGTATCAGCGCTAAACAGAAAGAGGCGATTGATGAATTACAAGCTGAATATGACAAGTATAAACAAGAGGCTGCGGATGAACTGGCAAAAACAAATAAGGTGAATGCTATCAACCTTGCTTTGAAAGATACCACAGCACACAATCCATCAACCTTGATGAAGTTTATTGATGTTGATGCCATTGAACTAGATGACAGTGGCAAACCTAAACTAGATGACATCCTCAATGGTCTAAAGGAAAGTGACCCATATCTCTTTAAAGCAGAAGAAGATGGCAAACCTAACCCAAATATCGTTGCGTTTGGAAATCCAACAGCAACAGACCCAGCACCAGATGCCTTTGCACAGGCATTAGGGCTAACAGAATAAAAAGGAGGAATAGTAGATGTCAATCAATTACATCACAAAACATGAGGGGCAGTTTGAAAAACGCCTTATGCAAGGCTCATTGACTGCCATTCTTGAAACGCCAAAAGTAAATTGGCTCGGTGCAAAATCATTTGAATTGCCAACAATCTCTGTAACAGGATATAAGGCACATACACGCTCTAAAGGTTACAACTCAGGTACAGTATCAAGCGATAAAAACGTTTATACTCTTGGATTTGACCGAGATGTTGAGTTTTTTGTTGATACAGCAGATGTTGATGAAACAAACCAAGAGCTTTCAGCTGCTAACATCTCAAATACATTCATTTCAGAACATGCAACACCAGAGGTTGACGCTTACCGCTTTTCTAAAATTGCCACAGCTGCCATCAATGGTAGTCATTTCAAACAAGAAGATAGCATTACACCGGAGAATGTCTACGGCATTTTGAAAGCTGCTATTTTGCCAATGCGAAAATATGGAGCATCAAACCTTGTCATGTATGTATCTAGCGAGGTAATGGATGCCCTAGAGCGTGCTAAAGACTTTACACGCGCAATCGCTACTACATCACCTCAAGGAATTGACACACGTGTAACATCGCTAGATGGAGTGCAACTTATCGAGGTTTGGGATGATGCACGTTTCAAAACTCAGTTTGATTTCACAACTGGATTTGTGAAAGCTGGTGGCGGTAAAGATATCAATTTCTTGATCGTGGCTAAGACAGCTATCATTGCCAAAGCTAAATTTAACTCTATCTATCTCTTTGCTCCTGGGCAACACACAGAGGGTGATGGTTATCTTTACCAAAACCGTTTGTACCATGATTTGTTTGTCTTGAAATCTCAAGAAGATGGGGTTTACGTTTCACATAAATCAGCATAGGAGGTAGTAGATGAAGAAATACATCAAAGAAAATCAAGTTTATACCGTGCAAGAGGGTAGTGAGCTTGAGGTGCAACTTATGGCAGATGGCTTTGAGGAATTTGTGGAAGATGGTAGCGAACTTGAAACACCAAAGGAAACTAAGGACAAAGGTAAAGAATAATGGCTAAGTATAAAGCAATTAAGAACCTAATTCTAAAGACACCTGGTATTTATGTGGCAGAGGGAGAATTTGTTGAACTTGAACAGAATTATGCCGATCAAGTCAATAAAGACCTCAAGCAAACATTTCCGGATGTCGCTGCAGTTTTAGAGCTTGTAGAAGATGTATCCACACAATCTGAACAAGCTGATGCTACTGAATAAATAAGGGGTGGGAACACCCTTTATTTTTAAGGGAGGTTACGCATGACTTATTTAACACAAGAAGAGTTCGATGAGCTAGGTTTTGATGAAGTTACAGGCTTTGAAAAATTGGCAAAACGGGCAAAGATAGCGATTGATCTATACACTAATGGTTATTATCAGAAAGGCATTGATTTTGAAAAAGAAATTGCCTATCGCAAATCTGCTGTAAAGCTTGCTATGGCTTTCCAAATTGCCTATCTAGACGCCTCTGGCATTATGTCAGCGGATGACAAACAGCTAGCTAATAGCGTTTCTATTGGCCGTACATCAATCTCTTATAGCACCTCACAAAGCACCTCAGCAGGTCAGCAATTTAATTTGTCTATGGATGCTGAAAATGCTTTGAGACAAGCCGGCTTTAGCCTAGTTGTTGGAGTTGCCTATGATCGATAAGCGGTTATTAAAAGGGATTGACAAGCGTTTGTTAAAGGATGTCCTAACCATAAAAAAAGTAGCTGATAAAAACGATTATGGGGATGAAGTATATTCAGAACCGTTGACTATTAAAAATGTACGTTTTGATAGATCAGTGGGGGTATCTGGCAATCGTAACTCAAAAACCGGTACAGGAAATTCAAAATCAAGGCAAAAACAAGGGGTTATATACCTCTATCCCTCGCTATCTTTTGTGACAGTTGATAACAGTTGGATGGGTGCAAAAGTTAACGATGGGATAGGAGATTACACAATTAATGGATTTCAAACTAACTATTATGATGGTGAGATATTCAGTCAAGAAATTGAGGTGATCTAATGAGTATTGCCATTAAAGTTGACTTGCAGAAAGCTAAACAGAAACTTTCGAGCGAATCCATGACAAGAGGAAAGGTTGCTGTTGCTAGCCAGATCTTGCTAGACAATGAGCAATATATCCCCTTGAGAGGTGGAGAGTTGAGAGCCTCTGGCCGAATCGTTGGACAAGGTGATGCTGTTGTCTATGGAACAGTTTACGCTAGGGCACAATTTTACGGCTCAAACGGTATTGTCACCTTTAGGAGATACACCACTCCAGGAACTGGCAAACGATGGGATCAAGTTGCTACTAGCAATCATGCCGAAGAATGGGCTAGAGCTTTTGTGAAAGGAATGGGGCTTTGATGCGAGAGAATGACTTTCAAAATGTACTTTTAAAGCATATCAAGACTTTAAATTTACCAGTTGAACCACGCTTTGATTATTTTGAGGATGACAAAGATGACCTTGTTATCAATCAGATACCAGGTGGAAAAGTGGACAAAGAGTATATGGATGGCACACAAGAGATTTCTTTGCCATTTGAAATTGCTGTAAAGGCAAAAAAGAACTCAGTAGCTAATGACACTATCTGGTTAGTAACCTCAGAACTATCAAAGATAGACTTAGTTTTGCCGAGTGATAACAATTCCTATGAATATATGGGAATGGATGTCAGTCGTCCTGCCATGAAAGGCAAGGATGAGCAAGGCTATTATTATTACACAATTGAAATTGTGGCGAAAATCGTAATAGAGAGGAACAAACAATGAGACAAAAAAACGCCCTCCGTGGCCATTATGTAGCTCCATATAATGGAGGAGTTGAACCATCAACAGAAGATGCATGGTTGGAACTTGCTAAATGGATCTCAGACGTATCAGATGATACAGATGAGAAAACAGATGATCAAGCATACTACGATGGTGATGGAGTTGAAGAAACAACGGTAGTCAGTGTAAAAGGTGCTTATACCTTTGAGGGTACTTATGATCCAGAAGATAAGGCACAGGCTCTTATTGCTAGCATGAAGTACAAAACAGGAGATGACCGCAAGCTATGGCATAAAGTCGTATCTTCTGACAAGAAAAAACAATGGGTGGGAGCTGCAACAGCAACAGAAATCAAAGCCGGTTCTGGTGCTGCTTCTGACTTTGAAGCATTTGGATGCAAACTTTCGTTTAACTCAACTCCAAAAGAAACTGGTATTGGGTAATAGCTTTTGATAAGGGCGGGCATTGAGCCTTGCCCTTTTTTCAACAAAAAGGAGTAGAAACATGACAGATATTCAGATTGAACTAAAACGTACAGGATTTCCGGTAAAGATTGGAGAAGTAGAGCTATGGTTTGATACAAGTCAAGAGAGCTTGATGCGCTTTTATGACATGGAAGAAGAACTCCAACGTCGCCTTGTCCAGTATGAATTGGATGTAGCAACTGCAAATATCGACAACAAAATTGAGCGTGATGGAGTAACTAAAGAAGTAGTAGCTGGCGCTATTGAACTAGAGAAGAAACAGCTTGAGATTCAATATGATCTTATTTTTGGCGATGGTACATTTGATAAGTTGTATTCTGTATATCCAGATTATAACGCTCTAAAAAACGCTCTAGAACAGACCGCAATCATGTTGCATGACAAGTTAGAAGAAGTTGCTGAGCAACACAAAGCGGTAGTGAAAGAGCGTGCTAGTCACTATTTAAGCAAGGGTAAAGTCACTCCAATCAAGAACAACAAGAAGCGCAGAAAGAACAAAAAGAAATAGCTAGGTAAAAAATATGTCTATGAAATTAAATGATGCCTTAGTCACAAATTTCTCTATTGCTGATAAAGAGTATGACATAGACTTGTCTTTTAATAAGGTTCTAGATGTCTTTGAAATCTTGAGCGAGGAGGAAATGACGCCCCTAGAACAAGCGCAGTTGATTGTCCATTTGCTAACTGGCCAAGAATTATACGACATCAAAGAGGTTGTGGATTGCTGGATTTACATAAAAGAACATTTTTTAGGGATTGAAAAAGAAACTGTTCAGTATGATTTGCTAGGCAATCCAATGCCAACAGCAAAAAATGAAGAAGAACAAGAAAAATTGATTGATTTTGAACAAGATGCAGAATACATTTACGCAAGTTTTTTACAAGCCTATGGCATCAATCTTTTGAAAGTTCAAAACAAGTTGACATGGACAGAATTTAAAGCGCTTTTGAATGCTTTGCCAGACAATACAATTATGCAACAGATTATAGAAATCCGAGCATGGAAACCAGAATATGGTGGGGATAAGAACAAAATGCGTAAATTACAAGCTAAATATAGTTTAGGAAAGGAGGGAGAAGTAAATGGCTGATGGGAAAGTTACCATCGTTGTAGACGTTGATGGCAATAAAGTCAAGGTTCTAAACGATGAGTTGGATAAAACGGCACAGAAAGGTGACAGAGGGAGCGATTCTCTGAAGAAATTTGCCCTTGGTGGCGCTGCCTTTAAACTAGCATCCAAAGCTGTGGATCTTCTGACAGATTCTCTAGGAGGAGCTATTCAGCGTTTTGATACGCTCGAAAGTTTCCCAAGGGTAATGCAAGCGATGGGGCATAGCACAGAAGATGTCACGCGCTCAACTAAAAAGCTTGCAAATGGTATCGAGGGTTTGCCTACGACTTTGAATGAAGTAGTTGGTACAGCTCAACGCTTGACATCTATTACTGGAGATATCAATAAATCAACAGATCTAACACTTGCTCTTAATAATGCCTTTCTTGCATCTGGCTCTTCTAGTGCTGATGCAAGCCGTGGTTTACAACAGTTTAGCCAGATGTTATCAGCTGGTAAGGTCGATATGCAATCGTGGAAAACATTGCAAGAAACCATGCCCTATGCCTTGCAAAAGACTGCTGAATCATTTGGTTTCGCTGGGCAATCTGCTCAGAATGATTTCTATTCCGCATTAAAACAGGGACAACTTACATTTGATCAGTTCGCTTCAAAATTGATTGAGTTAAATGGTGGTGTTGGTGGTTTTGCTGAGCTTGCGAAATCTAATAGTAAAGGGATTCAGACCTCTTTTGGCAACTTGAAAAATGCAATTGTAAAAGGTGTCGCAAATACAATCAAGGCTCTTGACGATTTAACAACGGCAGCAACAGGAAAAACAATTGCTGAGAATTTTGATGCATTGAAAGTAATCATCAATGCTGCTTTTGGTGTGATTGTCAATGTTATTAAGGCTAGTACGCCTGTTTTTCAGACTTTGTTTAGTATTTTGGGTACTGGAATTTCTGTAATCTCATCTTTGACACCAGTTATTATTAGTTTGGTTTCTGCTTTGGTGGCTATGCGTGCTGCTAACGAAGCTATAACTGCGACAAAAAACTTAATTAATTCCTGGCAAACATTCAAAACAACAGCTGCAGGGGCAATACAGATTATTAATTTAATCACTGCCGCGCAAGCAACTTGTGGGACAGTCACGAAAGCTCAAATGGTGGCCAATCTGGCAAACAATGGAGCGCTAACAGCATCTACTGTACTTTATGGTGTTTTAACTGGGGCTATCAGTTTGCAAACAGCTGCTACCATTGCTGCGACCGCTGCAACAACAGCGTTTAAAGCAGCGCTGACAGCTTTAACTGGTCCGATTGGTTGGATTGTTGCTGGTGTAGGTCTTGCTGTTGGTGCATTGGTAGGGTTGTGGCAATGGCTGACTGCCGAAAGTGAAGAAACAAAACGCCTTAAATCGGAACAAGAGGAGCTAGTCAAGAGCACGGATCAATTAACAGATTCTGTTAAACAAAGCGCAAAAGAGCGCCAGAAAAATCTTGAGTCTGTAAAAGGTAATACAGAATCTTACCAAAAATTGGCTGATGAAATTGTTCAACTTTCTCAAAAAACAAATAAAACTGCAGCAGACAAGAAAAATCTCAAGAAAAAGATTGATGCTTTAAATGCCTCAGTTAGCGGTTTAAATCTGGCCTATGATAAGAACTCTGATTCTTTGTCTCACAACAGTGATCAAATCAAAGCTAGAATCTCAGCGATGGAGGCAGAATCGACATGGGAGGCATCCCAAAAGAACCTGCTTGATATCGAACAAAAGCGTGCTGAAATTGGCGAGCAACTGAAGCAGATTGCAGAACAACGGAATAAGTGGAATGAAGAGTCCAATGTTAGCGATAGTGTCCGCAAAGAAAAACTGCAAGAACTCAACGACAAGGAAACTGAGCTTAAAAATACTCAGACAGAATTGCAAACAGAATACGAAAAGACATCACAAGTACAACAAGCGGCATCCGAGGCAATGGCTTCTGCCGCCGAAAATGGTTCAAATAGGCAAGTTGTAGCATACGAAAATATGTCTAAATCTCAACAAAAAGCAATAGACGATATGCGTACTAAGTACAATGAATTACTTGAGACAACTACGAACATGTTTGAACAAATCAAGTATAAGTCTGCTATTAGTGTCGATGAAATGATTGCTAATCTCCAAAAAAACCAAGAGGCGGTTAATAACTGGGCAACAAACCTCAATACATTGGCCGAACGTGGGGTAAACGAGGGGATTTTGGCTAAATTGCAAGCGATGGGGCCTCAAGGTGGGTTGTATGTTCAAGAACTCGTTAATGCATCAGACGAAAAATTGGCAACATTGAACGAAGTCTTTACTCAAGGTGGTGAGTCAGCTATGAATGGCTTAACTGCTGGTATGGATACGGGTGCTTTGGGTATCACAGATAAGATTAAAGGTATCGTACAAAGTCAAGTTTCAAGTTTACAAGAAGAAATTGCAGCTGCTGACTTTTCTAGTTTGGGGCAAGAAATCCCCAACGGGGTCAGCCAAGGGATAGAACAAGGCGCTTCTACTGCTGGAGAATCTTCTAAAAACATGGCTAATGATATAAAAGAATCCTTTACAAGTGAAATGGATATCAATTCCCCATCTCGTGTTTTCAATGAGTATGGTGGTTTTATCACTACTGGTTTAGCTGAGGGTATTGATAATGGTGCGTCACAACCGACAAATTCAATGACAACATTATCAACTCAAATCAAAGAGCCGTTTAATAATCTACCATCAGATTTCACATACGCAGGTGAAATGGCAATGGCTGGCTTAAATACTGGATTGAATAATGGTGCTGGAGCCGTTTTGGAAACGGCTAGATCAATAGCAACAAGTGTGAAAGAGACTATCAAAGATGCTCTGAGAATCCAGTCACCGTCTAAAGCGATGCGTGATGAAGTCGGACGATTTATCCCTCAAGGTATCGCTGTTGGTATCGAGGCGGATGCTGGCACTGTTAAAAGATCAATGTTGCGATTAAAAGAAAGCATGATGATTGATACTAGACCAGAAATAGCTCTAGGTTTGAATAAAAAACTAGGTGCTCAAGTGACTGTTAAACAAAGTAGTAAGCAGACAATAGCTGAAAAAATCAAAGTTACTATGGACAAGTCTAGCGAACTACTCGAAAAAGCCCTGGATGTAGCTGAGACGGCCGTTAGACGACCAAATGAAATGTACTTAAACGATGGTACTTTAGTCGCTAAAACAGGCGATAAATTCGCTAAATATCAGTCAGAGCAACTTAGACGGGAAAATAGAATGAGAGGTATTCTTGAATGACGAAAACAATGGTATTCAACGGTGTTGATTTGTCACGCTTTATCAAAATCAAGGATATTATTCGCCCTATTGGAAATAAGAGGAGCGTTACATTTGATAATGCTCCCTCGTTGGGCGTAAACATCCAACAAGTGAAACGTGGGGAAAAGGAGCACACTATCAAGTTTGACATGATTGAGCGTGATGGGGTGGCTCTTGAGCGACTTAAACATGAATTGGCTGGTGTTTTGAACGTGCTAGAGCCTGTAAAAGTTGTTTATGGCGATGAACCGGACAAGTATTATATGGGGTTTCCAGTTGATGAAATTACCCCAGAAAACTTGACAAGATGGTTTCAACGCTCGGAGTTTAAACTTGTCATTCCTGATGGAGTGGCTCACAGCTCAGCTTACAAAAAGTTTGATAGCATAACTAACGCTACTGTAACAGGAAATAAAATGGTATTTGATTTGGCCAACAGTGGAACAGTTCCAGCAAATCCAATCGTAAAAGTCAAGCACAATGCAGATAACGGCTATATCGGTATAGCGAATAATACTGGTTCTTTTGAAATTGGAAATAGCGAAGATGCTTTTACTGAGCCATCTCAAAAATCAGAAATGCTGCTTAACTATCGAGATAATGAGATCTCAAATGGTTTTATTAAAGCGTTAAAAAATCAAGCTGTTACAAACGATAATACAGAGTATGTAGTCGGTACAGCTGAGATGGTGGATCTCTGGGATCGCTCACATATTCGATTGAAAGATTTGCGAGGAGAAACCAAATTACACAACTATGCAACTAGCTTGTCGTGGGATATTCCAGCCAATAGTGCAAAAACAACAGGATCACTGGATGACTATTTGTGGTGGAGACAAGTTTTTTGGGCAGAGGCAAACAACCAATACGGCTTCATCAAGATTACTGTATCTGATACAGCAGGTAAATTTTTATATGGAGTGGAAACTTTTAAACGAAATCTTAGTTCTGATTGTGAATACAACTTTTTTGTAAGCGATGGGAACGGTAGTTATCGTATCTTGGGACGTTGGAGATTTGATGGTACAACAACTGCTGACCGAAATCCTTTCAGCGTGGCTAAAGGATGGTCTGACTTAAAACGTAATGATGACAGAATCCAAGTTTTTTATGGTGGTTCTCACTCTACTTTCATTATTCCGGAAATTAAAGGGAAAAAATCCGCTAGAATCCATGTGACAATAGGGGCGTATCGAGATCATCCAATGGTTTCTCATATGTATCTGGATGGTTTTTATTATCGCAAAGACTTTGTTACGCAGACAAGAGATATTCCTAACCGTTTTACGACTGGTTCAAATGTTGTCATCAACAGCGAAGACGATACAGTCTATATTGATGATATTGCAAAAGCAAGCGAGGTTGTAGATGGTTCTCAATGGCTCTCCATCCCTCCAGGTAATTCAAAATTAGAGCTGTACTTCTCTAGTTTTATCAAAAAACATCCGACAGTGATGATTGAATTTGAAGAAAGGTGGCTATAATGCTATTAACAATTCATGATGCAAGTTTGCAAAAAGTTGCTTTTGTTGATAACGACAAGCAAAATACGCTTAATTATTACGACGATACTTGGGCAAGGGATTTACCGACAGGATCCTCAACATTTGAGTTCACTGTATTTAAAAAAGCCATTAAATCGGATACTGCGTTATCTAAGGCTTATCAATATCTGAATGAGCGTGCTTGGGTTTCGTTTCGATACCATGGGCGCACCTACCTATTCAATGTGATGACCGTTGAGGAAAATGAGCAGACAATCAAATGCTATTGTGAGAATCTCAATCTTGATTTGATTAATGAGCATGCCAATCCGTACAAAGCAGAAAGAGCAATGTCATTTATTGAGTATTGCCAAGAAATGGGGTTGCTTGGTTTCAGTAATCTTTCCGTTGGAATTAACGAGATTTCGGATAGGAGACGAACCCTAGAGTGGGAGGGACAAGATACTAATCTTGCTCGTTTGCTTAGTTTGGCTAACAAATTCGATGCAGAAATTGAGTTTGAGACACAATTAAATGCCGATAGTTCTATCAAATCATTCAGAGTTAATGTATATCAAGAGAACGACGAGAATCACCAAGGCGTTGGGCGTGTCAGAAATGACATACAGTTAACTTATGGCAAAAATCTAACTTCTATCACTAGAAAAGTTGATAAGACAGGTGTTTTTAATGCAATTAGACCAACAGGTAAAAGACGTGTTAAAAATGAAAAGGGCGAAGAAGTAGAAGAGGTGGTAACACTTGGAGGTTTAGAGCCTTGGTCTGTAATGAGGGATGGTATCCTTGAATTTTATCAACGGAATGAATCTCTATATGCCCCTATCTCAATGCAAATGTATCCGTCCGTTTTTAGTCCAAGCACATTTGATGATCAATGGATACGAAAGGATTTCTCTTACGAGACAGACAACCCAAAAGAATTGCGCAGATTGGCTTACAATGAGTTGAAAAAGCATTGTTATCCTGCGGTGACATATGAAGTAGATGGATTTATCGATGTGGAGATTGGTGACACAATCAAGATTTATGACAATGGTTTTAGTCCGGCTCTTATGATTCAAGCACGGGTCTCTGAGCAGAAAATTAGCTTTACGAATCCATCAAGCAACAAAACTACCTTCTCTAATTTCAAGGCACTTGAAAACAAGTTATCAGATGGTATTCAAGCAGCTTTTGAGCGACTTTTTGAGGCATCAAAACCATACATTATCAAGTTAGCAACTGATCAAGGAGTCATCTTTAAGAATGGGACTGGAGAAAGTGTAGTTACCCCAACACTTTATAAGGGTGGCAAACCTATTACCGCTGGCGTAACTTGGCGTTGGTCACTTGATGGAAACCTAACAACTGGTATGAACTACCTTGTAAGAGGTTCAAATATTCAAAAAACCTCTACTTTACTTGTCTCAGCTTACATTGATAATGATAAGGTTGCAAGTGATGAATTATCATTTGTGAATGTTTCAGATGGTGAAGCTGGTCAGAAAGGAGAAGATGGGAAATCAACCGTCATCCACTTTGCATTTTCTGATAATTCGGATGGATCAGACCTTTCTTTTGAGGATAGAAATCAGCGCTATCAAGGTTATTATTCGGACTATGAACAGGCCAATAGCTTAGATAAGACAAGGTATAAGTGGACTGATAGATGGGCGAAGATAAAAGGCGGGACAAGAAATTATTTTAAAGATTCAGCATCGAGGGTATTTGCAACAGATAGTCAAGAAACGTTTGACTATCGTACTTATATTGTGGATGAATTTTGGAAGAATGCAGAGCGCTTTAAGAAAGATTTTGTAAGAATTTCCTTTGATATTGCTTTCTTGTCTCCTCTTGATTCAGATAAAACTGCTAATGTTCACTTTTCAGCATCACCTTGGTACTCATATAAGAGCTTGAAATTTAAAGGTGGTACAACTGCTAGACAGCATTTTGAGTTCATGATTGATTTGTCTAGTGCCTCTGAAGATTACAAGGCAGACAATGTGTCTATTCGCTTTGGCACAAATTATGGTTTCCCTGCTGGGACTAGAGTTTCTATTGAGAATGCGATGCTATCGATTGGTTCTCATTTTCCAGATTATGTTCAATCAGTTGAAGATGTAATGGATGGTATCAATTCAAAAGCCGACCAGGGATTAACTCAGGAACAGTTGAATGCCCTCAATGAGAAATCACAGATTTTAGAGGCTGAAATGAAAGCGAAAGCATCGATGGAGGCCTTTAGTGAATTAGAAAAAGCATATAATGCCTTTGTTGACAAGAATGCTAAAGATGCAGCCCAATCTGAAAAAGATTTGATTGAAGCAGGTAGAAGAATTGAGTTGTTGACAACTCAATTTGGAGGCTTATCGGAGCTTAAAACATTCATTGATACTTACATGAAAAGCACAAACGAGGGCTTGATTATTGGTAAAAATGATGCAAGCTCTACTATCAAAGTATCAAGTGATAGAATATCCATGTTTTCCGCAGGTAAGGAAGTTATGTATATTTCACAAGGCGTAATAAACATTGATAATGGTATTTTTACCGCGTCAGTTCAAATTGGGCGTTTTAGGACAGAGCAATATCATCTTAACAAAGATGTGAATGTTATCCGTTATGTTGGATAAAAGGAGGAAAAATGGCAAAATACAGCAATTCAAGTGGTAGCTTATTTTTAAATGTTTACATCGATCAAGGTGCGCAGAATATCGCTGCTAATACTACAACAGTAAACTGGGAGATGACAGTTAGTCGCTCAAGTTATTACCACACATATAACAATAATGGTAGTAGTACACTTTCACTATCTCTTGATGGGCGTAATGTCCACAGCAGCAATCCAACTTGGGAGGTCTGGGACGGAGAGGTTACTCTTGCTAGGGGTTCAAGTACCATAACCCATAATGCAGATGGAAGTAAAACTCTACCTCTGTCCTGCACATTTAACCCAAATAATGGTTATCATGAATCAATTACAGTTACAGCTAATATCAGTCTAACCACCATCCCACGGGCTAGTTCTGTAAGCGTAAATGCTGGAATTATTGGTAGTCCAATCACAATTAATATTAGTCGTCATAGCTCAACTTTTAAGCATACGGTACGGTATGTTTGGGGTAATAGGTCTGGTACTATTGCCTCTAACGTTGATACATCCACAACGTGGATGATCCCTCTTGATTTTGCAAATGAAATTCCAAATAGCACAAGCGGAACTGGGACAATTTATGTTGATACTTACTCGGCAGGTACTAAAACTGGCACGCAATCAACTATACTAACAGCAAGTATTCCACAAAACATGAAACCTACACTTTCTAATGTGACCTTAACAGATGCAAATGGTGTTGCTAGAGGGTTGCTGAACGGCAATAACTTTCTTCAAATCGTTTCAGATATCCAGGTAGGATTTAATGGCGCTAGTGGTGTCTATGGATCAACGATTACAGGTTATAGAGCTGAAATTGTTAATAAGAATCATGTTGTTACTGAAAATGGCGGCAGGCTTGGGATGATGAATTTCAATGGATCAGCAACGATTCGAGCTAGTGTGGTTGATAGTCGAGGTAGACAATCAGATGCTAGAGATATTACTATCAATGTCATTGAGTATTTTGCTCCCTCTCTTAGTTTTACAGCTGTTAGAACAAGAGAGTCGCCCAATATCATTCAAATCATCAGAAACGCTAAAATAGCGCCTCTGATGCTCTCTGGTAAGCAGAGAAATAACATGACTTTGACTTTTCGGGTTGCTCCATTAAATACAAATAATTTCTCAGTAGATAATGGTAGCGCATCAGGTATCTTTACAACCATTCACACATTGACCAATTCGGCTGCAAACTTAGCAGGGAATTATCCGGCTACTAAATCTTTTACAGTCATTGGACGACTTGAGGATAAGTTTACAAGCGTTGAATTTTCAGCTACTGTTGCGACCGAAAGCGTAGTAATGAGCTATGACAAAGATGGTCGGGTAGGTATTGGAAAAGTGGCAGAATTGGGTCAACCTGGTTCTCTGGATGTATTAGGAGACATCTTTGCTAGAAATAAACCTATTCAGCAATATCAATTAACTGATAGTAATGGATGTGGAAAACTTATCAAACAGGATTTTAATACGATGAAAGAGACTGGAACGTGGTGGATAGATGGTAGCTCTCAAAATAACCCCTTTTCTGGCGCTTGGGGAATGCTAGAAGTATTCAAGCCTAATCCAGGTTCTCATGAACGTATTCAACGTTTCACTACCTCATCTGGATACATGGCTGTTAGGGAGAATGGATTTGATAATAACTGGAGGCCGTGGCGTTATGTGGCTCAGCAATCCATGTCCACAAATAACTCCGATTATTCAGCTTTACAAAAAAACGTTACAAAAAAAATCGATGGTGGGTGGGGCGTGAAGCTCAATGCGACAAGGAATGGAAATACTGTCACACTGTCAACAGAGCATATCTCAGTATCTATCAATACTGATTCAGATTACAGGGAGTTACGTGAGGCCTTACCAGCAGGCTTTAGACCGGCAAGCGAGGCGCACTTGATATTACAAGGGCATTCAGGCTCAACAATTTCAGGAACAGCTATCTTACATTTAGCCTCAGATGGCAAAATCCGTCTGACAAGTAATTCACAGGGTAATAAATTTTGGACAGGGACAATTACTTATATCACATCCGATCCCTATCCATAACATCGTAAAAAATCCCTAATTTTTAAAAGATAATTAATTTATAAAGGAGGAAATGACAATGCTAAAAGTCACTAAAACACGTCAGCTAGTAGCTGAATTTTTCGCACAAGATGGAGATCAACAAAAGTTGGTCAAAACTACTGTAATCAATACAGATAATGATGCTGTTTCAACGACATCCGAAACACTGCATGACCCGGATTTGTACGCTAAAAATCGTAGCAACATGCGTAAACATGAGCAAGAGTTACGAGAAATGCGTTACAAGATTGAAGATGCCATTTTGGCAGAGCTGGAAGCAGAAGAGCATAAGGAATAGGAGATGTTTATGCCAGAATACGAGCGTTTAATTGTACAGTTCGTTTTCTCTCTCGTCCCTGTTGTAACTCTGTATTTCTCAATGAAAGACCGCAATACAAAGCAAGAAAATCGTATTACGGCTATGGAAAAAGACATTGAAAATCTGCAAGAATTTAAAGTGTCAGCAAATAAGCGGCTTGATAATCACGACGAGCAAAACAAGGCTATACTTGTTCTAGCTGAGCAAGTTAAGTCACTTGGCGAGGACGTGAGAGAACTAAAAAATCTAATTCAGAACAAACAATAAAAAAGGAGAAAAAACATGATTAATTGGAAATTGCGTTTGCAAAACAAAGTGACACTAGTAGCTCTTTTAGGAGCGGTGTTTTTGATGGCACAACAATTCGGCCTTGAGATTCCGAAAAATATCCAGGACGGTGTGAATACATTTGTTTACATTCTTGTACTTATTGGTGTTGTAAACGACCCAACAACTGCAGGAATTTCTGATAGCAACCGCGCTCTTGATTATCATGAGCCAAGTGAGGACTAAGCAATGGATATTGATACAAGTAGATTAAGGACTGATTTACCGCAAGTTGGAGAGCAACCCTATCGTCAGATTCACGCTCACTCAACAGGCAACCCCAACTCAACCGCTCAGAATGAAGCAGATTATCATATGCGTCGACCTATTGATTCAGGATTCTTCTCACATGTTGTCGGTAACGGCCGTGTGATGCAAACATGGTACACAGACATGGGAGCCTACGATGTGGGAGGTGGCTGGAACGTAGAGGGTTATGGTCAGGTAGAACTGATTGAAAGTCATGAAACCAAGGAAGAATTCATGCGCGATTACAAGCTCTACGTTGAGCTTTTGCGGAACCTTGCTGATGAAGCAGGTATCCCTAAAACGCTAGATTCTGATAGTTTGGCCGGAATCAAGACGCATCAGTACTGCACATATAATCAACCTCGAAACTACTCTGACCATGTGGATCCATACCCTTATTTGGCAAAATGGGGCATTAGTCGTGAGCAATTCAAGAAAGATATTGAAGGTGGGCTATCTGAAGCTGGTTGGCGTCAAAATGCTACTGGTTGGTGGTGGGAGGAGTCAGATGGCTCTTATCCCACAAATAGCTGGAAACAAATTAATGGAGAGTGGTTCCGATTTGATAATCGTGGCTATTGCTTGATTAACCGCTGGTTCTTTGATGAAAAAGACTGGTTCTATTTAGACAAACGTGGTGCAATGGTTAAAGGTTGGATGTTCCTTAACCATCGCTGGTACTATTTCAAATCAGATGGTCGCATGGCCACAGGTTGGGTGAAATACCGTGAAACTTGGTATTTTATGGAAGAAAAAGATGGTTACATGCTATCTAAGCAATTTATCAAATCGGGCGATGGCTGGTACTATTTGAAAGCTAACGGTGAACTTCAAACAGACCCAGCTTTCAAAACCGAACCAGACGGTCTTATCACCGTCGTTGATAAACCAAAAGAATAAAAATAAAAAAACAGAAAGGAAAACTTTCAAAATAGATTACACTAAACCGCGGGCAATAACCTGCGGTTTTATTGTTTTATAAGGGGCAAAAAAGGGGCAAAAAAGCCGTAAAATGTCGTTAGTCCACGTAAAAATCTTGTATATGATTATTATTTTCACTTGATTTTAGTGCATATTGTAAATGATTGTATCGTAGCGTATCTTCATAAGTTGTTGTGTGCTCTTTTTT
>NZ_JAHCMC020000001.1:1740000-1870753 GCF_018448765.2 Streptococcus oralis | reverse complement strand
TCGTGCTTTTTCCGAATAAATAAGATAGAATAATCTAGAATAAATGATAATAGAAAAGAGAAAATTATGAAAATTCGTGGTTTTGAATTGGTTTCGAGTTTTACAGATGAAAATTTATTGCCCAAGCGTGAGACAGCTCATGCGGCTGGCTATGACTTAAAGGTTGCCGTGCGTACGGTGATCGCGCCAGGAGAGATTGTCTTAGTTCCGACAGGGGTTAAGGCTTATATGCAACCAACTGAGGTCCTCTACCTTTATGATCGCTCTTCAAACCCTCGTAAAAAGGGCTTGGTTTTAATTAACTCAGTTGGGGTTATTGATGGGGACTATTATGGAAATCCTGGGAATGAAGGGCATATTTTTGCGCAGATGAAGAATATCACAGACCAAGAGGTTATTCTTGAAGTTGGGGAACGTGTTGTCCAGGCTGTCTTTGCTCCTTTCTTAATTGCAGATGGAGATACGGCAGACGGCGTTCGAACTGGTGGTTTTGGTTCAACTGGTCACTAGGATGAAGATTATCTTTGTACGCCACGGGGAGCCAGATTATAGTATGCTTGATAAACTTGAAAATCCGCAACTCTATAGTGGTTTTGGTCGTGATTTAGCACCATTGACAGGAAAAGGTCGCAGTCTGGCAAAAGAAGTTGCTAAAACTGCATGTTTTGGAAAGGCAGAGATTATTATTTCATCGTCTGTGACGAGGGCTTTAGAAACAGCACATTATATAGCAGTTGAAACAGGATTGGACTTATTTGTGGAGCCGTTTTTTCATGAGTGGCGTCCAGACTTAGATGGCACTAACTCTGATTTAACTAGTGTATTGGTAGCTCATGAATATTATCTAAAACATCAAGGAGGTTTATCTGAAGATTCTCCTTATCGCTATGAAACTGATCTAGAGATGCGTCATCGTTTTTTAAGAGCTTTGGAAAAATATAAAAATTATAAAACTATTATCATTGTAACTCACGGAATGCTCATGCGCCAGTTTGTGCCAAATGAGAAGATTGATTTCTGCCAAGTAATTGAGTGTGAGTTAGAGATATAGAAAGAGGTTTATCATCGCAAAGAAAAAAGCGACATTTGTATGTCAAAATTGTGGGTATAATTCCCCTAAATATCTGGGTCGTTGTCCCAACTGTGGGTCTTGGTCTTCTTTTGTAGAAGAGGTTGAGGTTGCCGAGGTCAAAAATGCGCGTGTGTCCTTGACAGGTGAGAAAACCAAGCCTATGAAACTGGCTGAGGTGACTTCTATCAATGTCAATCGAACCAAGACGGAGATGGAGGAATTCAACCGTGTGCTTGGAGGCGGAGTGGTACCAGGAAGTCTTGTCCTCATCGGTGGGGATCCTGGGATTGGGAAATCAACCCTTCTCCTACAAGTTTCGACTCAGCTGTCTCAAGTGGGTACGGTTCTCTATGTCAGTGGGGAGGAGTCTGCTCAGCAGATTAAGTTACGAGCAGAGCGCTTAGGTGATATTGATAGTGAGTTTTATCTCTATGCAGAGACCAATATGCAGAGCGTTCGATCTGAGGTGGAGCGCATTCAACCAGATTTTCTCATCATCGACTCTATCCAGACTATTATGTCTCCTGAAATTTCAGGAGTACAGGGGTCTGTCTCTCAGGTGCGTGAGGTAACGGCTGAACTCATGCAGTTGGCGAAGACTAATAATATTGCTATCTTTATCGTAGGGCATGTGACCAAGGAAGGAACCTTGGCTGGTCCGCGTATGTTGGAGCATATGGTAGATACGGTGCTTTACTTTGAAGGGGAACGTCACCATACCTTTCGTATCTTGAGAGCAGTCAAAAACCGTTTTGGTTCTACTAATGAGATTGGGATTTTTGAGATGCAGTCGGGTGGCTTGGTTGAGGTGCTCAATCCGAGTCAAGTTTTCCTAGAGGAGCGTTTGGACGGTGCTACTGGTTCGTCAATCGTTGTGACCATGGAAGGGACCCGTCCGATTTTGGCGGAGGTTCAGGCTTTGGTAACACCAACCATGTTTGGAAATGCTAAGCGCACAACGACAGGACTTGATTTCAATCGTGCGAGTTTGATTATGGCTGTTTTGGAAAAACGAGCAGGGCTTCTTTTGCAAAATCAGGATGCCTATCTCAAATCTGCTGGTGGCGTGAAATTGGATGAGCCTGCCATTGACTTAGCCGTTGCGGTTGCGATTGCTTCAAGCTACAAGGACAAGCCTACCAATCCTCAGGAATGTTTTGTGGGTGAACTGGGCCTGACCGGAGAAATTCGACGCGTGAATCGTATCGAACAACGTATCAATGAAGCGGCAAAACTGGGTTTTACCAAGATTTATGTACCCAAGAATTCCTTGACAGGAATCACTCCACCCAAGGAAATTGAAGTCATTGGTGTGACGACTATTCAGGAAGTTTTGAAAAAGGTCTTTGCATAATCCGTGACAAATCCTCTTAAAAATGATAAGATAGGAGAAATATTTGATTATCAAATTTTTGAGGAGGGAATCGTGTCGTATTTTGAACAGTTTATGAAAGCCAATCAGGCTTATGTTGCCCTACATGGGCAGTTAAATTTGCCACTTAAACCCAAAACCAGAGTAGCTATCGTGACCTGCATGGACTCGCGTCTACACGTTGCGCAAGCTCTAGGTTTGGCACTTGGGGATGCCCATATCTTGCGGAATGCGGGTGGTCGAGTGACTGAAGACATGATTCGTTCACTGGTGATTTCCCAGCAACAAATGGGGACAAGAGAAATCGTGGTGCTTCACCATACAGACTGTGGAGCTCAAACCTTTCAAAATGAAAGTTTTCATGAACATTTGAAACACGAGCTCGGAGTTGATGTGTCTGATCAAGATTTTTTACCATTCCAGGATGTTGAAGAGAGTGTGAGAGAGGATATGTGGTTACTTCGAGAATCTCCACTGATTCCTGATGATGTGGTTATTTCAGGTGCTGTCTATGATGTGGATACAGGAAGTATGAGAGAGGTATACTAACTTTGTCTCGAAAAAATTTCATCCTAGCATAAAATCGATTGTTAAAATGTAGGATTTTTAGTTTTAATATAGCTAATATAAAATAGTAAAAACAAGGGTATAAATGTTTGCTCTTGTTTTATTTTTGATTGAAAAATAAAGGAAAAAGCGCTACAATGGTAAATGGAAAATGTTGTGTAAAAAACAAGTGATACATAAATACCGGAGGAAATCATGTCTTTTTCTGATTTAAAGCTGTTTGCCCTTTCTTCTAATAGAGAATTGGCAGAGCGTGTGGCGCAAGAAATTGGGATAGAGTTGGGGAAATCGACTGTTCGCCAATTTTCAGATGGGGAGATTCAGGTCAACATCGAAGAATCAATCCGTGGAAAACACGTCTTTATCCTACAATCAACTAGCTCACCTGTAAATGACAATCTGCTCGAAATTTTGATTATGGTGGACGCATTGAAGCGTGCTAGTGCAGAATCTGTCAACGTTGTCATGCCTTACTATGGCTATGCACGTCAGGATAGAAAAGCGCGCGCGCGTGAGCCAATCACTGCAAAACTCGTTGCAAACATGCTAGAAGTTGCTGGGGTAGATCGTTTGTTGACGATTGATTTGCACGCTGCACAGATTCAGGGATTCTTTGATATTCCTGTAGATCACTTGATGGGTGCTCCATTGATTGCGGACTATTTTGAACGTCGTGGCATGGTTGGCTCTGACTACGTGGTTGTCAGCCCAGACCATGGTGGGGTGACTCGTGCTCGTAAATTGGCGGAGTTTTTGAAAACTCCGATTGCGATTATTGATAAACGCCGTAGTGTAGACAAGATGAATACCAGTGAAGTGATGAATATTATCGGTAAGGTAGAAGGTAAGACTTGTATCTTGATTGACGATATGATCGATACAGCTGGAACTATTTGCCATGCGGCGGACGCTCTTGCTGAAGCAGGTGCTGTTGAAGTATATGCAAGCTGTACGCACCCAGTACTTTCTGGCCCTGCTATGGATAATATCCAAAAATCAGCTATTAAAAAATTGGTTGTTTTGGATACTATCTATCTACCAGAAGAGCGTTTGATTGATAAGATTGAACAGATTTCTATTGCCCACCTCTTAGGGGATGCCATTGTTCGTATCCACGAAAAACGTCCTCTTTCTCCTCTATTTTGTATTGAGAAAAAGATTTAATCTTTCACTTGAAATAGATAGTTCTCCTAGCAAGAAAAGAAACTTGCTAGGAGATTTTTATAGTCAAAATCTGCAAGCCTTTTCAAAATGTGCTATACTGATGAAAAAAGGAGGATCTCTATGAGCCAAGAATTTATCAATCCAAGTGATGGTGTGATCCGCCAGTATCTGGCGACCAGTAAAACGTTAGCGGTAGTGGGCTTGTCCGATCGTGAGGAAACAACCAGCAATCGAGTGACCAAGGAAATGCAGGCTCGGGGCTATAAAATCATTCCAGTTAATCCCAAGGCTGCAGGTGGGGAAATCTTGGGAGAAAAGGCTTATGCGAGTCTAGCTGAGATTCCTTTTCCTGTGGATATTGTCAATGTATACCGACGGAGCGAGTTTTTGCCAGATGTGGCGCGTGATTTTCTCAGGGCTGATGCCAAGATTTTTTGGGCGCAATTAGGACTTGAAAATCTAGAAGCGGAAGAAATCTTGCGTGCTGGAGGATGCGATGACATCGTGATGAATCGCTGTATCAAGAGAGAACATACTCGCTTAATTCTTAAGAAATAAAAAGGTAGCCATGGGCTACCTTTTTATATTATAAAGTACCAATCAATGCTTGCATGCCAAGGCTGGTGAGGATGATAGCAATCCAGCAAAGGGCTCCGAGGACAATAGATTTGCCACTGGATCTAACCATGGCAATCAGATTGGTTTTGAGACCGATAGCACTCATGGCCATGATGATAAAGAATTTAGAGAGTTGTTTGAGAGGGGTAAAGAAGCTACTGGACACACCGAGAGAGGTAAGGAGAGTCGTTAAGAGAGAGGCCAGGATAAAATAAAGGATAAAAAGTGGGAAAACTTTTTTTAGTTGTAGGCCTTGTTTATTTTCTTGCTGGCGACTTTGCCAGTAGGAGAGGAAGAGAGTGATGGGAATGATCGCTAAGGTGCGCGTGAGTTTAACAATGGTTGCAGACTCGAGGGTATTGGTCTGATAAAGACTGTCCCAGGCACTAGCTGTGGCCGTTACAGAAGAAGTATCATTGACCGCAGTTCCTGCAAAGAGAGCAAAGCCGTCATTGGATAGATGAAGCCAGGTTCCTAGAGTTGGAAAGATGAGCGCAGCCAAGATATTGAAGAAAAAGATAACGGAAATGGCTTGGGCGACTTCCTTTTCCTTAGCATGGATAACAGGCGCTGTCGCCGCAATGGCAGAACCTCCACAGATCGAAGATCCCACTCCAATCAAGGTAGCCAGTTTTGTATCCAGTGCAAAGAAACGCTGGAAGAGGTAGGCGACAATCAAGGAAATTGAAATTGTTGATAGGATGACAGGGAGTGAAGTTTGTCCGACTGCAAAGACTTGCGAGATATTGAGACCAAAACCAAGCAAGATAACAGCATACTGGAGTAATTTTTTGGAACTAAAGGTCAGACCTGCATCTAGTTGTTTGTAGGGGGAGAGCCAGGGGTGTAGGAGCATTCCTATAAAGATTGCAAAAACGGGTGCACCCACGACGGGGAAAAGTCCTCCTAGAAACCAAGAAATGATAGAAATGAGAAGGCAGGCCAAGATGCCTGCTCCATTTTTTGATAGAAATGACATAAAAACCTCCAATCATAATCTGTTACCATTATAGACCTGTAAACAGGAAAAGTAAAATAGAAAGTGGAAAGCTATTCTATAATGTATTTTTGCGGTTGGGGGGCTTTTGTAGTATAATAGAGATACGTTTTGAGAGTAGGAGGTATCTATGGACTTAACTAAGCGCTTTAATAAACAATTAGATAAGATTCAAGTTTCGTTGATTCGCCAGTTTGACCAGGCTATTTCGGAGATTCCTGGGGTCTTGCGTTTGACCTTGGGGGAACCTGATTTTACAACGCCAGATCATGTCAAGGAGGCAGCCAAGCGAGCCATTGATCAGAACCAATCCTACTATACAGGGATGAGCGGTTTACTGACCTTGCGCCAGGCTGCTAGCGACTTTGTAAAAGAAAAATACCAGCTAGATTATAATCCTGAAAATGAAATTTTGGTTACAATTGGGGCGACAGAGGCTTTATCTGCTACTTTGACGGCTATTTTGGAAGAGGGGGACAAGGTGCTCTTGCCAGCTCCTGCCTATCCAGGATATGAGCCGATTGTCAATCTAGTTGGGGCAGAGATTGTCGAGATTGATACAATTGAAAATGGTTTTGTCTTGACCCCTGAAATGTTGGAAAAGGCCATTTTGGAGCAAGGGGACAAGCTCAAAGCAGTTATTCTCAACTATCCAGCCAATCCGACAGGAATTACCTATAGTCGAGAGCAGTTGGAAGCCTTGGCAGACGTTTTACGAAAGTATGAGATTTTCGTTGTCTGTGATGAGGTTTACTCAGAATTGACCTATACAGGGGAAGCCCATGTATCTCTGGGAACTATGCTGAGAGACCAGGCTATTATTATTAATGGCTTGTCTAAATCGCATGCTATGACTGGTTGGCGTTTAGGCTTTATCTTTGCTCCTGCAGCTTTCACAGCTCAGTTAATCAAGAGTCACCAATATTTGGTTACTGCCGCAAATACCATGGCGCAACATGCTGCGGTGGAGGCCTTGACCGCTGGTAAAAACGACGCAGAGCCTATGAAGAAGGAATACATCCAGCGTCGAGATTATATTATCGAAAAGATGACAGCTCTTGGTTTTGAGATTATCAAACCAGACGGTGCCTTCTATATCTTTGCTAAGATTCCAACAGGTTATAATCAAGACTCCTTTGCTTTTCTGAAGGATTTTGCCCAGAAGAAGGCTGTTGCCTTTATTCCGGGTGCTGCTTTTGGTCAGTATGGAGAAGGCTATGTGCGTCTGTCTTATGCAGCCAGCATGGAAACGATCAGGGAGGCTATGAAACGACTTGAGGAGTACATGAGAGAAGCATGATTCAGTCTATCACGAGTCAAGGCTTGGTGCTCTACAATCGTAATTTTCGTGAGGATGACAAGTTAGTCAAGATTTTTACCGAGCAGGCTGGCAAGCGCATGTTTTTCGTCAAACACGCTGGTCAGTCCAAACTAGCTCCGGTTATTCAGCCCTTGGTGTTGGCGCGATTTCTCTTGCGCATCAATGATGACGGGCTTAGCTACATCGAGGACTACCATGAGGTGATGACCTTTCCCAAGATTAATAGTGATCTCTTTGTCATGGCCTATGCGACCTATGTGGCTGCTCTTGCAGATGCTAGTTTGCAGGATAACCAGCAGGATGCTCCCTTGTTTACTTTTTTGCAAAAGACTTTGGAGTTGATGGAAGAGGGTTTGGATTATCAGGTTTTGACCAATATTTTTGAAATTCAAATCTTGACCCGATTTGGGATTAGCCTTAATTTTAATGAGTGTGTCTTTTGCCATCGGATCGGTCAGGCTTTTGACTTTTCTTTCAAATATGGAGCCTGCCTCTGTCCAGAGCATTATCATGAAGATGAGAGACGTTGCCATCTCAATCCCAATATCCCTTATCTACTCAATCAATTTCAAGCCATTGATTTTGAGACCTTGGAGACCATTTCGCTCAAGCCCGAAATCAAGCAAGACTTGCGCAAGTTTATAGACCAAATCTACGAAGAGTATGTTGGAATTCACCTAAAATCAAAGAAATTTATTGATTCCCTAGCAGACTGGGGACAATTACTAAAAGAGGAAGACAAATGAAAAAAATCGCAGTAGATGCTATGGGGGGCGATTATGCACCTCAAGCTATCGTTGAGGGTGTCAATCAAGCCCTGGCTGACTTTTCAGATATTGAGGTTCAACTCTATGGAGACGAAAGCAAAATCAAGCAATATCTAACAGCGACAGAACGTGTCAGCATTATCCATACGGATGAGAAGATTGATTTTGATGATGAACCTACAAAAGCTATTCGTAAGAAGAAAAATGCCAGTATGGTATTAGCGGCTAAGGCAGTCAAAGAAGGAGAGGCAGACGCTGTCCTCTCGGCTGGGAATACAGGTGCCTTGTTGGCTGCAGGATTCTTCATTGTCGGTCGTATCAAGAATATCGACCGTCCTGGACTCATGTCAACCTTACCGACCATTGATGGCAAAGGCTTTGACATGCTAGACCTTGGAGCCAATGCAGAAAATACAGCTCATCATCTGCACCAATACGCTGTTTTGGGTTCCTTTTACGCGAAAAATGTTCGTGGGATTTCGAAACCACGTGTTGGCTTGCTCAATAATGGAACAGAAAGTAGCAAGGGTGATCCTCTTCGTAAGGAAACCTACGCCTTGCTAGCAGCGGATGAAAGCTTGAATTTTGTCGGAAACGTGGAAGCGCGTGATTTGATGAATGGCGTTGCGGATGTTGTTGTGGCAGATGGTTTCACGGGAAACGCTGTGCTCAAATCTATTGAAGGGACAGCTATGGGAATTATGGGCTTGCTCAAGACAGCTATCACAGGTGGTGGTCTTCGAGCGAAACTAGGTGCTCTTCTTCTCAAGGATAGCCTTAGAGGTTTGAAAAAGCAACTCAACTATTCAGATGTTGGTGGAGCAGTCTTGTTTGGTGTTAAGGCACCGGTTGTCAAGACTCATGGCTCAAGTGATGCCAAGGCTGTGTATAGTACGATTCGCCAGATTCGTACTATGCTAGAAACAGACGTAGTTGCCCAGACTGCGCGTGAATTTTCAGGAGAATAAAAAAGATGACAGAAAAAGAAATTTTTGACCGTATTGTAACCATTATCCAAGAGCGACAGGGAGAGGACTTTGTCGTAACAGAGGCCTTGAGTTTGAAAGATGACCTAGATGCGGACTCAGTGGATTTGATGGAGTTCATCTTGACACTAGAAGATGAATTCGGAATTGAAATCAGTGATGAGGAAATTGACCAACTGCAAAGTGTAGGAGATGTGGTAGCAGTTGTCAAAAGTAAAGAATAGCAAAAAGCAACATGCAAATCATGTTGCTTTTTTGTTTGCAGAAAAAAGAAAAATTTTTAGTAGAAATTGCGAATAAAGAGATGAGAAAGATAAAAGGAGGAATGTTTATGTATGTGATCGGTCTTTATCCGTGGTTCATTAAGTGGTTTTTAAAATAAAAATGAATGAGTTGTTCATTTTCGAATTGTTTTTCGAATAGATAGGTAAGGAAAAAGGGAAGGAGACTACGCGATGTATTTACCAATCTTATTGCCATGGTTTATCAAATGGTATTTAAAATAAATGAATTTACCTGTTCATTTTAGATTACTTCTCGAATAGATAAGTGAGAAGAACAGGAAGAAAAAAAGATTTCAGTAATTCATCCAATCTGGCTAATTTAAGTGGCTTAGAGGTTAAAGATTAGATATATAGAAAAAAATAAGGAGAAAAAAGATGACAAACTTTGACAAAATGGAACAGAACTTTGCAGCTCTTACAGAAGAAGAGTTGACGGATGTGAATGGGGGGATTGCACCGATTGTTATTGGCGGGGTAGTTATTAGTTGGAAATTAATTGGAGGTGTGGCAGCGCTTGCTACAGCTACAGCAGGTGCAGGAGTTGCGGCAGGTTATTATGCTAATCGGCCATAACATTGGAGTCTGAGATGAAAATCATACAATTGATACTGAAATATTGGCCAGAATTGACTGTATTATTCAGCTCGATGGCTTATATAAGTATTAGAGTAGTGGCTGATGTAAACAAAATAAACCTACCTATATGGTTTGAATATTTTGATATACCAACGATTTCATTATTTTTGATGACATTTATTTTAATATATAGAAATGAAGGAGAAGAGAATGGATAAATTTCAAGTAATTGATGAGAAAGACTTGCAAGCAATCGAAGGAGGAATTGAGCCTATTTCGATTATATTTGGTCTAAGTGCTATTGCATTCAGCGCATTTGGGGCTGGTTACAAATTTGGTTCAGATTTGGCTCGTCGCGGGCGTTAGGTAATGAACAATCGCAACCTTAATCTTACCTAAACTAGCCACTATACTTCCTTTGTTAGAAGTAGGTCTTAATCTTACGCTTCATCTAATTCGTACGGGTTCGCTAGTATCTTTTGATTGGCAATGGAGTCTAATAGGTTTGATTGCCGCAGGCTATTTTGGTATTTTTTGTAAGGATTTGAAGAAAAATAATCGAAACTATAAATGATGAATCTGAATCAAAAGGATTTTGCGTATGTAAATGGCGGAGTTTTTCCGCCTTTCTTGTCAGGTAAATAGGAGTCTGCTATGAAAAAATTCTTATTAAGTTTTGCTAAGGGGTATTTTGTCGTATCGATCATTCTTTATATCGCAACGTATATGATTATGAAAAATCCGATCAATACCCTGTTTTATCCAGAAACCTATCCAATTCTGCTTGGTCTGTTTTATGTAGGATACAAGTACAAAACAAAAGAAAGTAAGATAGGAAATTGATTGACCATCAGATCGGAGTTTGAGATGAAAGTCGTTCAATTACTACAAAAAGCTTGGCCAAAGTTTATTGTATTGTTTAGCTCAATGGCTTATCTAATGATTAGAATTGTGGCTGATGTAAACAAAATAAATTTACCTACATGGTTTGAATGTTTTGATATACCTACGATTTCATTATTTTTGATGACCTTTATCTCACTTTATAGAAGTGAAGAGAATATCATTTCAGAATAGTTTATTTCTAGGCATTCATTTTTTAACGGTTACTTTAAGCAGGCAGAACTTTTGTTCTGCCTATTTTCTTTGGCAAAAGTGTTGTTCAGGTGCGGATATTGTTTTTTCAGAAATAATTCTCTTATTTCTTCTTTATTTGGTTAAAATAATCTTACAAATTTTTAAAGAGATTGTTAGAAAAAGGAGAAGGATATGAAATTTGGGAAAAGGCACTATCGTCCCCAAGTGGATCAGATGGATTGTGGCGTGGCTTCCTTGGCCATGGTATTTGGTTACTACGGTAGTTATTACTCCTTGGCTCATCTACGAGAGTTAGCCAAGACGACCATGGATGGGACGACTGCTTTGGGTCTTGTAAAGGTGGCAGAGGAGATTGGGTTTGAGACGCGGGCTATCAAGGCGGATATGACGCTCTTTGATCTGCCAGATTTGACCTTTCCTTTTGTGGCTCATGTGCTCAAGGAAGGGAAATTGCTCCACTATTATGTGGTGACAGGTCAGGATAAGAAGGCAATCCATATCGCTGATCCGGATCCTGGTGTCAAGCTGACCAAGATTTCCCGTGAGCGATTTGCGCAAGAATGGACAGGGGTCAGTCTCTTTATGGCGCCATCTCCAGACTATAAACCCCATAAGGAGAAAAAACAGGGGCTCCTATCCTTCTTGCCAATCTTACTCAAACAGCGGGGCTTGATTGCTAATATCGTTTTGGCAACACTCTTGGTAACCCTGATTAATATCGTGGGCTCTTATTATCTCCAGTCTATCATTGACAGTTACGTACCAGACCAGATGCGTTCGACCTTGGGCATTATCTCAATAGGACTAGTCATCGTCTATATCCTCCAGCAGATTTTATCGTATGCGCAGGAATACCTCTTACTTGTTCTGGGGCAACGGCTGTCTATCGATGTGATTTTGTCCTACATCAAGCATGTTTTTCAGCTGCCAATGTCCTTTTTTGCGACACGCAGGACAGGAGAAATCGTGTCTCGTTTTACAGATGCCAACAGTATCATCGATGCGCTGGCTTCGACCATTCTTTCGATTTTCCTAGATGTGTCGACGATTTTGATTATCTCGCTTGTCTTGTTTTCACAAAATATAACGCTCTTTTTCATTAGTCTACTTGCGCTTCCCATCTATACAGTGATTATCTTTGCCTTTATGAAGCCTTTTGAAAAGATGAATCGGGACACTATGGAAGCCAATGCCGCTCTGTCTTCTTCTATCATTGAGGACATCAACGGTATTGAGACTATCAAGTCCTTGACCAGTGAGAGTCAGCGTTACCAAAAAATTGACAAGGAATTTGTGGCTTATCTGAAAAAATCCTTTACCTACAGTCGGGCAGAAAGCCAGCAAAAGGCACTGAAAAAAGTTGCCCAGCTTTTGCTCAATGTTGGTGTTCTCTGGCTGGGAGCAGTTCTGGTCATGGATGGGAAGATGAGTTTGGGGCAATTGATTACCTATAATACTTTGCTTGTTTACTTTACCAATCCTTTGGAAAATATCATCAATCTGCAAACCAAACTTCAAACAGCGCAGGTTGCCAATAATCGTCTGAACGAGGTCTATCTGGTCGCTTCGGAGTTTGAGGAGAAGAAAACAGTTGAGGATTTGAGCATGATGAAGGGAGATATGACCTTTAAGCAGGTTCACTATAAGTATGGCTATGGTCGTGACGTCTTGTCAGATATCAATTTGACGATTCCCCAAGGGTCTAAGATGGCTTTCGTGGGGATTTCAGGTTCGGGTAAGACCACCTTGGCAAAGATGATGGTTAATTTCTACGACCCTAGTCAGGGAGAGATTAGTCTGGGTGGTGTCAATCTCAATCAGATTGATAAAAAAGCCCTGCGCCAGTACATCAACTACCTGCCTCAACAGCCCTATGTCTTTAACGGAACGATTTTGGAGAATCTTCTCCTTGGAGCCAAGGAGGGGACGACTCAGGAAGACATCTTACGGGCGGTTGAGTTGGCCGAGATTCGGGAGGATATTGAGCGCATGCCCCTGAATTACCAAACAGAATTAACTTCGGATGGGGCAGGGATTTCAGGTGGACAACGTCAGAGAATTGCTCTGGCGCGTGCTCTTTTAACGGATGCACCTGTTTTGATATTGGACGAGGCGACCAGCAGTTTGGATATTTTGACAGAGAAGCGGATTGTGGATAATCTTATGGCTTTGGACAAGACCTTGATTTTCATTGCCCACCGCTTGACTATTGCTGAGAGGACAGAGAAGGTTGTTGTCCTGGATCAGGGCAAGATTGTCGAAGAAGGCACCCATGCAGACTTGCTTGCACAGGATGGCTTTTACGCCCATTTGGTCAATAGCTAGAAAGAGGAGAAGATGAAACCAGAATTTTTAGAAAGTGCAGAGTTTTATAATCGTCGTTACCATAATTTTTCCAGTCGGGTGATTTTACCTATGTCGCTTCTGCTCGTGTTTCTGTTAGGATTTGCAGTTTTTGCAGAGAAGGAGATGAGTTTGTCTACTAGAGCAACTGTCGAACCTAGTCGGATCATTGCCAACATCCAGTCAACTAGCAATCAACGGATTGTGGCCAACTATCTGGAAGAAAACAAGTTGGTCAAGCAAGGCGAACTACTCGTTGAGTACCAGCAAGGGGCGGAGGCTGTCCAGGTCGAAGCATATGCCAGTCAATTGGAGATGTTAAAGGATCAAAAAAAGCAGTTGGGGTATTTACAATCCAGTTTGAAAGAGGGGAGTGATCAATTTCCAGAGGCGGATAAGTTTGGATATCAGGAGATGTTTAGAGATTATCTCAGCCAAGCGAATGGTCTAAGAAGTAATGTTTCTCAGCAAAATGAGACCATCGCGTCCCAGAATGCAGCAGCTAGTCAAACCCAAGCTGAAATCGGGAACCTCATCAGTCAAACAGAGGCTAAAATTCGCGATTACCAGATAGCTAAGTCAGCTATTGAAACAGGTGCTTCCTTGACCAGTCAGAATCTGGCCTACTCTCTCTACCAGTCCTACAAGTCTCAGAGAGAGGAAAATCCGCAAGCTAAGGCTCAGGCTGTTGCACAGGTTGAAGCACAGCTTTCTCAGTTAGAATCAAGTCTTGCTACTTACCGTGTCCAGTATGCAGGTTCCGGAACCCAGCAAGCCTATGCGTCAGGCTTAAGCAGTCAATTGGAATCCCTTAAATCCCAACACTTGGCAAAGGTTGGTCAGGAATTAACCCTTTTGGATCAGAAAATTTTGGAGGCGGAGTCTGGTAAGAAAGTCCAAGGAGGTCTGCTGGACAAGGGGAAAATTACAGCAAGTGAGGATGGAGTGATTCACCTCAATCCTGAGACCAGTAATTCTACCATGGTCGCAGAAGGAAGCTTGCTAGCTCAACTCTACCCATCTTTGGAAAAAGAAGGAAAAACCAAACTCACAGCCTATCTCAGTTCAAAAGATGTTGCTAGAGTCAAGATTGGGGACTCTGTTCGTTATACTACAACTAATGATGCGAAGAATCAAATTTTCCTAGATTCTACGATTACAAGTATTGATGCGACAGCTACCAAGACTGAAAAAGGAAATTTCTTTAAAATTGAGGTGGAGACCCATCTGACTTCTGAGCAGGCTACAACACTTCGCTATGGCTTAGAAGGTCGCCTGCAGATGATTACGGGAAAGAAAAGCTATCTCCGTTATTTTTGGGATCAATTTTTAAATAGAGGGTAATATTCGTGTTTTTCAGAGGATAAATGATTTTAAAACTGTAAGAGGAGCTTATCTTGCAGTTTTTCTTTACGCTTAAAATAGGAAAAACGTTATTTATTCGTAAAAATCTTGAATTTTTCATGCTTTTATGTTAGAATGTGCTCAAGTAAAACGAAAGGCGAACTTTAAAATGTCAAAACAACTAATCTATTCGGGAAAAGCCAAGGATATCTATACAACTGAGGATGAAAATCTCATTATTTCAACTTACAAGGACCAGGCGACTGCCTTCAACGGTGTCAAGAAGGAGCAGATTGCGGGCAAGGGAGTGTTAAATAATCAGATTTCATCTTTTATTTTTGAGAAATTAAATGCGGCTGGTGTAGCGACTCACTTTGTGGAGAAAATTTCGGACACGGAACAGCTCAATAAAAAGGTTAAGATTATTCCTTTGGAAGTTGTGCTCCGCAACTACACGGCTGGTTCCTTTTCAAAACGTTTTGGCGTAGATGAAGGCATCGCTTTGGAAACTCCAATTGTCGAATTTTACTATAAAAATGATGATTTGAATGATCCCTTTATCAATGACGAGCATGTGAAATTCCTTAAAATTGCGGATGACCAGCAGATTGCCTACTTGAAGGAAGAAACCCGTCGTATCAATGAGCTCTTGAAAGCTTGGTTTGCTGAAATTGGTCTTAAATTGATTGATTTTAAGCTAGAATTTGGTTTTGACAAGGATGGCAAGATTATCTTGGCAGACGAATTTTCACCAGATAACTGCCGTTTGTGGGATGCGGATGGCAACCACATGGACAAGGATGTTTTCCGTAGAGGACTAGGTGAATTAACAGATGTTTACGAGATTGTCTGGGAAAAGTTGCAAGGTTTAAAATAACACCTTCAAGGTTATTTGGGAACATTGCAAGAACTGAAATAAAGGAATAAGAATTGATGGATAAACGTATTTTTGTTGAAAAAAAGGCTGATTTTCAGGTCAAGTCAGAGAGTTTGGTAAGGGAGCTCCAGCACAACTTGGGATTGTCAACTTTGAAAAGTATTCGCATTGTGCAGGTTTATGATGTCTTTGATTTGGCAGAGAACTTGTTTGCACCTGCAGAGAAACACATCTTCTCTGAGCAGGTGACGGATCATGTCTTGGACGAAGCGGCCGTGCAAGCGGATCTTGCCAACTATGCTTTCTTTGCCATTGAAAGCCTGCCTGGTCAATTTGACCAGCGTGCAGCTTCTTCACAGGAAGCCTTGCTTTTACTGGGAAGTTCAAGTGATGTAACAGTCAACACAGCCCAGCTTTACTTGGTCAATAAGGATATTGATGCGACTGAGTTGGAAGCAGTCAAGGACTACCTGCTCAACCCAGTTGATTCTCGTTTCAAGGACATCACGACAGGGATTGCCAAGCAGGAATTTTCAGAGTCAAACAAGACTATTCCAAAATTGACTTTCTTTGAAAGCTATACGGCAGAAGACTTTGCCCTCTACAAGGCCGAGCAAGGGATGGCCATGGAAGTGGATGATTTGCTCTTTATCCAAGACTACTTCAAGTCAATCGGGCGCGTGCCGACGGAAACAGAGCTCAAGGTTTTGGACACTTACTGGTCTGACCACTGCCGTCATACGACTTTTGAGACCGAGTTGAAACAGATCGACTTTTCAGCTTCTAAATTTCAAAAACAATTGCAAGCGACTTATGACAAGTATATTGCCATGCGTGAGGAACTAGGTCGGTCTGAAAAGCCACAAACCTTGATGGATATGGCGACTATTTTTGGTCGTTATGAGCGTGCTAATGGTCGTTTGGACGACATGGAAGTGTCAGACGAAATTAATGCTTGCTCGGTCGAAATCGAAGTGGATGTCAATGGTGTGAAAGAACCATGGCTCCTTATGTTTAAAAACGAAACCCACAACCACCCAACGGAAATTGAACCATTTGGTGGGGCTGCTACTTGTATCGGTGGAGCTATTCGTGACCCGCTGTCAGGCCGTTCCTACGTTTACCAAGCTATGCGTATCTCAGGCGCTGGTGATATTACAGCACCGATTTCAGAAACTCGTGCTGGGAAATTGCCACAACAAGTCATTTCGAAGACAGCGGCTCATGGTTATTCTTCTTACGGGAATCAGATTGGACTTGCGACGACCTACGTTCGTGAGTACTTCCACCCAGGCTTTGTAGCTAAACGCATGGAGCTTGGTGCCGTTGTCGGTGCAGCTCCCAAGGGAAATGTGGTTCGTGAAAAACCGGAAGCGGGAGATGTCATTATCCTTCTCGGTGGTAAGACTGGACGTGATGGTGTCGGTGGTGCGACAGGTTCTTCTAAGGTTCAAACAGTTGAGTCTGTAGAGACCGCTGGTGCTGAGGTTCAAAAAGGGAATGCTATCGAGGAACGCAAGATTCAGCGCCTCTTCCGTAATGGTGAGGTTACCCGCCTCATCAAGAAATCCAACGACTTTGGTGCTGGTGGTGTCTGTGTAGCCATCGGTGAATTGGCAGATGGTCTTGAAATCGACCTCAACAAGGTTCCTCTTAAATACCAAGGTTTGAACGGTACAGAGATTGCCATCTCTGAATCACAAGAACGGATGGCGGTCGTGGTTCGTCCTGAGGACGTAGATGCCTTCGTTGCAGCATGTAATAAAGAAAATATTGATGCTGTTGTTGTGGCAACAGTGACTGAAAAACCAAATCTAGTCATGCACTGGAATGGTGAAATCATTGTCGACTTGGAACGCCGTTTCCTTGATACCAATGGTGTGCGTGTCGTTGTCGATGCCAAGGTTGTGGACAAGGATGCCAAACTCCAAGAAGAACGTACAACAAGCGCTGACACACTTGAAGTTGATACTCTTGCGGTTCTATCTGATCTCAACCATACGAGTCAAAAAGGTTTGCAAACCATCTTTGATTGTTCGGTCGGTCGCTCAACGGTCAACCATCCACTTGGTGGTCGCTACCAACTCACACCAACTGAGGCTTCTGTGCAGAAATTACCAGTTCAACACGGTGTGACTCATACTGCGTCAGTCATGGCCCAAGGCTTTAATCCTTATCTAGCAGAATGGTCTCCATATCATGGTGCGGCTTATGCGGTCATCGAAGCAACTGCTCGTTTGGTGGCTATTGGTGCAAACTGGTCTAAGGCTCGTTTCTCTTATCAAGAATACTTCGAGCGGATGGATAAACAAGCAGAGCGTTTTGGTCAACCAGTCGCTGCTCTCCTTGGATCCATCGAAGCTCAGATTCAACTTGGTTTGCCATCGATCGGTGGTAAAGACTCTATGTCTGGTACCTTTGAAGAATTGACAGTACCACCAACTTTAGTTGCTTTTGGTGTGACAACCGCAGATAGCCGTAAGGTTCTTTCTCCAGAATTTAAGGTTGCTGGCGAAAATATCTATTACATCCCAGGTCAAGCTTTGGCACAAGAAATTGACTTTGATCTTATCAAGTCTAACTTTGCTAAGTTTGAAGCCATCCAAGCTGACCACAAAGTAACATCTGCATCAGCTGTTAAATATGGTGGTGTCCTTGAAAGTTTGGCACTTGCTACTTTTGGGAACCATATCGGTGCAGAGGTGACCTTGCCTGAACTTGAAACAGCCTTGACAGCTCAATTAGGCGGATTTGTCTTCACATCTCCTGAAGATATTGCTGGAGTAGAGAAAATTGGACAAACAAAAGCAGACTTTACACTCCTTGTCAACGGTGTGAAGCTAGATGGACAGAAACTTGACAGTGTCTTCCAAGGCAAACTGGAAGAAGTTTACCCTACTGAATTTGCCCAAGCCAAAGAATTGGAAGAAGTTCCAGCTGTCGCTTCTAAAGCAGTCATCAAAGCTAAAGAAACTATTGAAAAACCTGTGGTTTACATCCCAGTCTTCCCAGGTACCAACTCGGAATATGACTCAGCCAAGGCATTTGAAAAAGAAGGTGCAGAGGTTAACTTGGTGCCATTCGTGACCTTGAATGAAGAGGCTATTGTCAAGTCAGTTGAAACTATGGTTGACAATATCGGCAAGGCTAACATCCTCTTCTTTGCAGGTGGTTTCTCAGCTGCGGATGAGCCAGATGGATCAGCTAAGTTTATCGTCAACATCCTGCTTAATGAAAAAGTGCGTGTAGCTATTGATAGCTTTATTGCTCGTGGTGGTTTGATTATTGGTATCTGTAATGGTTTCCAGGCCTTGGTCAAATCAGGTCTTCTTCCATACGGAAACTTCGAGGATGCCAGCAGTACGAGTCCAACCCTCTTCTACAATGATGCCAACCAGCACGTGGCCAAGATGGTGGAAACTCGAATTGCCAATACCAACTCACCATGGTTGGCTGGAGTGCAAGTGGGTGATATCCATGCTATCCCAGTGTCGCACGGTGAAGGGAAGTTTGTTGTGACGACTGAGGAATTCGCTGAGCTCCGTGACAATGGACAAATTTTCAGTCAATACGTTGACTTTGACGGCAAACCAAGCATGGACTCTAAGTACAATCCAAATGGTTCTGTAAATGCCATCGAAGGAATTACCAGCAAGAACGGTCAAATCATCGGTAAAATGGGACACTCAGAACGTTATGAAGACGGTCTCTTCCAAAACATCCCAGGAAATAAAGACCAGCACCTGTTTGCGTCGGCTGTGCGTTATTTCACAGGGAAATAAAAGGTATAAAAAATGACATACGAAGTAAAATCTCTTAATGAAGAATGTGGTGTTTTCGGTATCTGGGGGCATCCAGATGCTGCTAAATTGACCTATTTTGGGCTCCATAGTCTTCAGCACCGTGGTCAAGAGGGGGCGGGAATCCTCTCCAATGATCAGGGGCAATTGAAGCGTCATCGTGATATGGGGCTTTTATCAGAAGTGTTCAGAAATCCAGCTAATTTGGATAAACTGACTGGAACGAGTGCGATTGGGCATGTTCGTTATGCGACTGCTGGCGAAGCTTCTGTAGATAATATCCAGCCCTTCCTCTTCCGCTTTCACGATATGCAGTTTGGACTTGCTCACAACGGAAACTTGACCAATGCCGAATCGCTCAAGAAAGAATTGGAACAAAGAGGAGCTATTTTCAGTTCAACTTCGGACTCAGAAATCTTGGCCCACCTCATTCGTCGAAGTCACAATCCGAACCTGATGGGCAAAATCAAGGAGGCGCTCAGCCTTGTCAAAGGTGGATTTGCTTATATCCTGCTGTTTGAGGACAAGTTGATTGCTGCGCTTGATCCTAATGGCTTCCGTCCGCTTTCTATCGGGAAAATGGCCAATGGAGCGGTGGTGGTTTCGTCTGAAACCTGTGCCTTTGAAGTCATCGGTGCTGAGTGGATTCGTGATGTAAAACCAGGGGAAATTGTGATTGTGGATGACAATGGTATCCAGTACGATAGTTATACGAATGATACCCAGTTGGCGATTTGTTCTATGGAGTATATCTATTTTGCTCGCCCTGACTCTAACATCCATGGGATCAATGTCCATACAGCTCGCAAACGTATGGGGGCTCAATTGGCGCGTGAATTTAAGCATGAGGCGGATATAGTAGTCGGTGTGCCAAATTCCTCGCTGAGCGCAGCTATGGGATTTGCAGAAGAATCTGGTCTGCCAAATGAAATGGGTCTTATCAAGAATCAATACACGCAACGCACCTTTATCCAACCGACTCAAGAATTGCGGGAGCAAGGGGTGCGGATGAAACTGTCTGCTGTTTCGGGTGTCGTTAAAGGCAAACGTGTGGTGATGGTGGATGATTCCATTGTTCGTGGGACAACCTCTCGCCGTATCGTTCAGCTTTTGAAAGAAGCAGGTGCGTCTGAGGTTCACGTTGCCATTGGTAGTCCAGCGCTGGCTTATCCATGTTTTTACGGGATTGATATCCAAACGCGTCAGGAGTTGATTGCGGCTAATCATACGGTTGAAGAAACCTGCCAAATCATTGGTGCGGATAGCCTAACCTATCTTTCGATTGATGGCTTGATTGATTCTATCGGCATCGAAACAGATGCGCCGAACGGTGGTCTCTGTGTCGCTTACTTTGACGGTGACTACCCAACGCCTCTCTACGACTATGAGGAAGACTATCAAAGAAGTTTGGAAGAAAAGACCAGTTTTTACAAATAGACGGATAAAGACTCTCCATGAAAGGAAAGGAAGAGAAGATGACAAATAAAAATGCTTATGCTCCACGTCTCACTACTGACTAAAAGCTAAAGCATTTGTCAGTAGACGCTTTGCCTTATGGGGCCAAAGCTAGAGCCCTGACTAATATTTTTAGATAAAATAATTGTTTATCTAAAAATACGTCGCAATCTTCTCAAAGAAAAGGAAAAATAAAATGGCAAATAAAAATGCTTACGCCCAGTCGGGTGTGGATGTTGAAGCGGGTTATGAAGTTGTTGAGCGGATCAAAAAGCACGTGGCTCGCACGGAGCGTGCGGGTGTCATGGGAGCTCTTGGTGGTTTTGGTGGCATGTTTGACCTTTCAAAAACAGGTGTCAAAGAGCCGGTCTTGATCTCAGGGACTGATGGTGTTGGAACCAAGCTCATGTTGGCCATCAAATACGACAAGCATGATACCATCGGTCAGGACTGTGTGGCCATGTGTGTTAATGACATCATCGCTGCAGGTGCGGAGCCTCTTTACTTCCTGGACTACGTCGCGACAGGGAAGAATGAACCAGCTAAACTAGAACAAGTCGTTGCTGGTGTGGCAGAAGGTTGTGTGCAGGCAGGTGCTGCCCTCATCGGTGGAGAAACTGCTGAAATGCCTGGTATGTATGGTGAAGATGACTATGACTTGGCTGGTTTTGCAGTCGGCGTCGCTGAAAAATCTCAAATCATAGACGGTTCAAAAGTGGCAGAAGGTGATGTTCTTCTCGGACTTGCGTCAAGTGGGATTCACTCAAATGGTTACTCACTCGTGCGCCGTGTTTTTGCCGACTACACGGGTGAGGAAGTCTTGCCAGAATTGGAAGGCAAGAAACTCAAGGAGGTCCTTCTTGAGCCGACTCGTATCTATGTCAAGGCAGTCTTGCCACTCATCAAGGAAGAGTTGGTCAATGGAATTGCCCACATCACAGGTGGCGGCTTTATCGAAAATGTTCCTCGTATGTTTGCGGCTGACCTAGCTGCGGAGATTGAAGAAGACAAGGTTCCAGTCCTTCCCATTTTCAAAGCTCTTGAAAAATACGGTGAAATCAAGCATGAAGAAATGTTTGAAATCTTCAATATGGGTGTGGGACTCATGCTGGCAGTTAGCCCTGAAAATGTAGGTCGCGTCAAGGAATTGTTGGATGAACCAGTCTATGAAATTGGTCGCATCGTCAAGAAAGAAAACGAAAGTGTCATCATCAAATGAAAAAAATAGCGGTTTTTGCCTCTGGTAACGGCTCAAATTTTCAGGTGATTGCTGAAGAATTTCCGGTGGAGTTTGTCTTTTCAGACCATCGTGATGCCTATGTGCTCGAGCGTGCAGACAAGCTCGGCGTTCTGTCCTATGCATTTGAACTCAAGGAATTCGAGAACAAGGCGGACTACGAAGCAGCCCTTGTCGAACTCTTGGAAGAACACCAGATTGACTTGGTTTGCCTCGCCGGCTACATGAAAATAGTTGGGCCAACCTTATTGGAGGCCTATGAGGGGCGTATTATCAATATCCATCCAGCCTACCTGCCAGAATTTCCAGGGGCTCATGGGATTGAGGATGCTTGGGATGCTGGTGTCGCTGAGAGCGGCGTTACCATTCACTGGGTGGACTCAGGTGTGGACACAGGCAAGGTCATCAAACAAGTGCGTGTGCCACGGCTAGCTGATGATACCATCGAAAACTTTGAAGCTCGCATTCATGAGGCAGAGTACAAGTTGTATCCAGAGGTTCTGGATAGCTTGGGAGTGGAGAGAAGGTAAATTTTGAATAATAAAGCTGTTAAGAATTTACTAGATAAAGTTAAAGAATTTGAAGAATTTTTTAATGAGTATGAAAAACAATTTTACCCTAAAGTAATAAAAATTAGAAATAAATTTCTAATTAGCTTAATTGTATTTATTGCTCTAATGTTAACAAGTTATGTACTTTGGTTGTGGGATTTTGGTGATTTGTGTGTTAAAATAGCTTTTCTTATTTTTACTGTGTTTTCTTTGGAGTACTTTATTTATCTCAGTCGAAAATTTGATAAAGTTTCAGACGGAAAACCTAATAAATTTGAAGAGCTATGTAGAGAAATAAAGTATGAATTGATTCTTATGTATGGAGAAAAAGCTAGTTATGCTGTGAAGTTGTTAATATCTGATTTGACAGATAAACGTGATAGGTCGATTAAGCGATATGAAAGTTCAATACAATTTGTTGGTAGGATTGGTATAATTTTGACAACGGCTTTTGTCACTTTGGCTTTAAATAAATTATTTGTTGCAGATGAGACAGCTATTTCTGTTGAAACATTTTTGGGTTTAATTTTAATCGTAGTTATAATAGTATGGTTGATTAATTTCATACATGGTGGAATAAAAAATATTATTAAATACCCCTTATGGGGTAAAGCTTCAAAAGAAGTGTATCTAATAGATATTTTATACGAAGTTAAATATATGGTTTTGGAGAAGGAGAAATAATGACTAAACGCGCCTTAATCAGCGTCTCAGACAAAGGGGGCATTGTTGAATTTGCCCAAGAACTTAAAAAACTTGGTTGGGAGATTGTCTCGACAGGTGGAACCAAGGTTGCCCTTGATAATGCTGGGGTAGATACCATTGCGATTGATGATGTGACTGGGTTCCCAGAAATGATGGACGGTCGTGTGAAGACTCTCCACCCAAATATCCACGGTGGTCTCCTCGCTCGTCGTGACTTGGATAGCCACCTTCAAGCGGCTAAGGACAATAATATCGAATTGATTGACCTTGTGGTGGTAAACCTTTACCCATTCAAGGAAACGATTCTCAAACCAGATGTGACGTATGCAGATGCAGTGGAGAATATCGATATTGGCGGGCCATCCATGCTTCGTTCAGCAGCGAAAAACCATGCTAGCGTAACGGTTGTAGTAGACCCTGCTGATTATGCTGTTGTTTTGGACGAATTGTCAGCAAATGGTGAAACGACTTATGAAACTCGCCAACGTTTAGCAGCCAAGGTTTTTCGTCACACAGCGGCTTATGACGCTTTGATTGCAGAATACTTCACAGCTCAAGTCGGAGAAAGCAAACCTGAAAAGCTCACTTTAACCTATGACCTCAAGCAACCAATGCGTTATGGGGAAAATCCTCAGCAGGATGCGGACTTCTACCAAAAAGCTTTGCCGACAGACTATTCGATTGCATCAGCGAAACAGCTCAACGGTAAAGAATTGTCCTTCAATAACATTCGTGATGCGGATGCAGCTATCCGTATCATCCGTGATTTCAAAGACCGTCCAACTGTTGTGGCTCTCAAACACATGAACCCATGTGGAATCGGTCAGGCTGACAACATTGAAACAGCTTGGGACTACGCTTATGAGTCTGACCCAGTGTCTATTTTTGGTGGAATTGTCGTCCTCAACCGTGAGGTGGATGCTGCGACTGCTGAGAAGATGCACGGCGTTTTCCTCGAGATCATCATCGCACCGAGCTATACGGATGAAGCGCTAGCCATTTTGACCAACAAAAAGAAAAACTTGCGTATCCTTGCCTTACCATTTGATGCCCAAGATGCAAGCAAAGTGGAAGCTGAGTACACTGGTGTAGTAGGTGGACTTCTGGTGCAAAACCAAGACGTGATCAAAGAAAGCCCAGCTGACTGGCAAGTGGTGACCAAACGCCAACCAACTGAGACAGAAGCGACTGCCCTTGAGTTTGCTTGGAAGGCTATCAAGTATGTCAAATCAAATGGAATCATCGTGACTAATGACCACATGACACTTGGCGTTGGCCCTGGTCAAACCAATCGTGTGGCTTCCGTCCGTATTGCTATTGATCAAGCTAAAGATCGCCTTGACGGTGCTGTCCTTGCTTCGGATGCCTTCTTCCCATTTGCAGATAACGTGGAAGAAATCGCTAAAGCAGGTATTAAGGCCATCATCCAGCCAGGGGGCTCAGTCCGTGACCAAGAGTCTATCGAAGCTGCTGATAAATATGGATTGACTATGGTCTTCACAGGAGTAAGACATTTTAGACATTGATGGGTATTTAAAAATTAGCTCATTATCAACTGTGATAAATGATTTATCACTAACAACGAGAGAAGACGTAAGTTGTCTTCTCTTTTTGTATGTCTAAAACAATAAGCATTTTAGTGTTAGAAATTATTAAAATGATTTGTCAGAGCTGTTCATGACTAATATCGAAAAACTCAGTTTCTCACTTAACTATTTTTCATACGTTTTATGGTGTTTAAGGTTGTTGTGACTAGCTCGTTAACAGGCATTGTCTGGTAATCTGTTTTTAACCATTCATCAAAAATATTGTAGAGACCTCCAACGATGAATCTACTATCATAGGTGATTTGTCTTTGATTACTGTTTGTGACATGCCAAGGTGCCATGACAGTGGTATAAGCAGCAGAAAGCTTATCATAAGACCTTTGCAAGATAAGCACGAGCAAGTTTGCGTCCTGCAAAATTTTTAATGGCTCAGTGTACTGGCTCCAATACTGAAAGAAAAGGTTCACCAAATCTTCAAAATTAGTCAGTTTTGCTGTTTGAAGTTCGATAATATAGTCTTGAATTAAGCGGTCTAAATAGTTCGTAAGAACTTCCTCTTTTGAATGGTAATAACGATAAAACGTTCGTCTAGCAATCTGAGCATGCTCACTGAGTTCTGCAATGCTGATATTATGAAGGGATTTCTTAGTTGCTAATAAATCGAACAAGGCTTCCTCCAGCCATTGTCGCGTTTGATATTCCATGGTATTTTTCCTTTCCTGTCACACTTTTGGTCAAACTGTGACAATTTCTCTTAACCTCTTGTTTTTGTAACAGTTTATCTTTATACTAAAAGTGTTACGCGTGATATATGATTATCATTTATTCTTAACATTGTACAATTGTTAGTTGTTATTAAGGAGGTAAAGATATGAGCATTCTTTTTAATGTTTGGATGCTACCTATTTTATTTATTTTACACGATTTTGAAGAAATGATTTTTATGCCCTTGTGGAAAACACGGTATCATCAAAAATTAGAAACTTTTAAGAGACCGTTCTTTGGTTCCGTTACGCAAGGCTCCGCTTTTGCAGTAGGTGTGTTGGAGGAATTTATCATCCTGATGTTTATTTCTGGATTCTGCCAAATAACTCACAACACTTTACTCTATTTATCTTTTGTAATAGCTTATACATCTCATTTCATAATCCATTATATCATGTGCATGCAATTTAGGGGTTATGTTCCTGGAGTCGTCACAGTAACCCTAGAATTGCCAATAGTTCTAATGATTATTTCCCACTATTGGTCTTCTGACGTTCCTTTGTTATCAGTCTTTGTCTATCTTTTATTAGCCATGATAATAGCTTTTACGAATCTTAAAATAATGCATCTCATCATGCCAAAAATCCAAACACATCTAGAAAAATATGCGAAATGAAAAACGATTAAATGAGAGCTACTTTTTAACCTTTCTGATATAACTGGTTAATGAGTGGCCAAGAATCCATCGAATCGGCGGACAAATACGGCTTGACTATGGTCTTCACAGGAGTAAGACATTTTAGACATTAAGAAAACAAAAGGGAAGAAAACAGTTTCTTTCCTTTTTTGGCTTAAAATGCTAAGTAAAACAAGATTAAAACGAACGTTTATGATATAATATTAGTAAATAATTCGCGAAAGAGGTTGAGAGATGAAGCTGTTAGTTGTCGGTTCGGGTGGTCGTGAACATGCGATTGCTAAGAAGTTGCTTGAGTCAAAAGACGTTGAAAAGGTTTTTGTAGCTCCTGGAAATGATGGAATGACTCTGGATGGTCTGGAATTGGTAAATATCTCTATTTCCGAACATTCTAAGTTAATTGACTTCGCAAAGGTCAACAATATTGCTTGGACCTTCATCGGTCCAGATGATGCCCTGGCTGCAGGTATCGTGGATGACTTTAATCAAGCTGAGCTCAAAGCCTTTGGCCCGACCAAAGCTGCAGCGGAGCTAGAGTGGTCTAAGGATTTTGCTAAGGAAATCATGGTCAAATATGACGTTCCGACAGCAGCCTATGGCACATTTTCAGATTTCGAGGAGGCCAAGGCTTATATCGAGGAAAAAGGCGCTCCTATCGTTGTCAAGGCGGATGGATTGGCGCTTGGGAAAGGTGTTGTCGTTGCTGAAACGGTTGAGCAAGCGGTCGAAGCCGCTCATGAGATGCTTTTGGACAATAAGTTCGGTGACTCAGGCGCGCGTGTGGTTATCGAGGAATTCCTTGACGGAGAAGAGTTCTCTCTCTTTGCCTTTGTCAATGGGGACAAGTTCTACATCATGCCGACGGCTCAGGATCACAAACGTGCTTACGACGGCGACAAGGGCCCTAACACTGGTGGGATGGGTGCCTATGCGCCAGTTCCTTACTTGCCACAGAGCGTGGTTGACACAGCTGTTGACACCATTGTCAAGCCAGTCCTTGAAGGGATGATCAAAGAAGGTCGTCCGTATCTTGGTGTTCTTTACGCGGGTCTTATCTTGACAGTTGATGGACCTAAGGTTATCGAGTTCAATGCTCGTTTTGGAGATCCTGAAACTCAGATTATCTTGCCTCGTTTGACATCTGATTTTGCGCAAAATATCACAGATATTTTGGAAGGTAAAGAACCAGCCATCACGTGGACGGACAAGGGTGTGACTCTTGGTGTGGTTGTCGCATCCAAGGGCTACCCGTTAGACTATGAAAAAGGTGTCAAGTTGCCAGCCAAGACCGAGGGCGACATCATCACTTACTATGCAGGGGCTAAGTTTGCGGAAAATAGCAGAGCATTGCTATCAAATGGCGGACGTGTCTATATGCTTGTCACCACAGCAGATACTGTCTCAGCTGCGCAGGAAAAAATCTACGACCAACTCAAAAGGCAAGACACCACAGGCCTCTTTTATAGGCATGACATTGGTGGTAAGGCTTTGTAAATCAATGAAACTTTTAGCCGTGAGACTTAAATATAGAATTCAGGTGTTTGAAAAATGAAAAATAGGCTGCTATTTTTAGAAGGTTCAAGCTTGACCTCACGAGAAACTTTGACAGTTTTGTTGAAAGAAGGCTATAAAATTGATGTATTATCTCCTAGAAGATTTTCCATTGCACACTTCAGTCGTCTAACCCATAGAGTTCCGATAGTTGATGTGAACCGTTTTCCTGTAGATTATTTGAGACAGGTTAGTCAGTTGCTTCGTAAAACCAATTACAAGGCCATTTTGCCAACACATGAGGAAGGCTGGTTATTAGCAAATGGAAAGCAATTTTTACCTCAATCGCTACCAATCGCCCTTGCTGATAAAGAGCAGTTTGAAAAGTTAGCTGGGAAGATTGCTTTTGCTGAAACTGCGGATTTGTTAGGACTCCCCACACCTAAGTGGGAGCACGTGAAAGATGCAGACTCCATCCGGCTAGACTATCCTTATTGGCTGAAAGCAGATTATGGTACTGCCGGTCGCTCGGTTTATAAGATTTCAAGTAAGAAAGATTTGGCTGAAGTGACGAGCAAATTAACAGCGAGTGATGAGGAATGGATGGTTCAGCAAGACATAGTTGGAGACTATGGTCAGGTTCAAGCAGTGTTTGATCATGGAGAATTACTCGCAGTACATTCTAGCGTAAAAGTAGGTTCTGGCGCGGGTGGTTCGGCTGCGGCAAGATTAAGCATAGAATCTAAAAGAACGAGAGAGCATGTTGAAAAATTAGGACAATATATACAATGGCATGGTTGCCTAACCCTAGATTTTATACGTAGGGGAGATCAATTTTACTATATAGAGTGTAACCCTAGAATGGTAGAGCCTGCTAACGCTTATAAAGCAGGAGTTAATTTTCCAAAAATCATGATAGAACTAGCCAGTCATAGCTACGCTAAATCTGAGGTCATTCTTGGTCGAGCAGGCGTTGAGACGCATAGTCTGATAGCTTTGATTATTGGAACAGCTGAGAAGACGAAAAGTAGAAGAAAAATATTGCAGACAATAAAGTACTGGCTTTTAAGATGTGATAGTGAAGAAGTGTTGACACCTGTATGGAAGGATTTGCCGAGCATTATACCTCTTGTGACAATTATACTTCGTTTATTGATAAAACCTAAGAGCGTTGAAAATCTGGTTAATCAGACTGTTCAACATTATAGTGTTGAATCAGCCACTGTAAAAAATATTGAGCAAAAGAATTAGTTTATTCAGAGGAGAAAATATGAAACCAATTATTTCCATCATCATGGGCTCAAAATCCGACTGGGCAACCATGCAAAAAACAGCTGAAGTCTTAGACCGCTTTGGTGTAGCCTATGAAAAGAAAGTTGTCTCTGCCCACCGTACTCCAGACCTCATGTTCAGACATGCGGAGGAAGCTCGTAGTCGCGGTATCAAGGTCATTATCGCAGGTGCAGGTGGAGCAGCCCATTTACCAGGTATGGTTGCTGCCAAAACAACCCTTCCTGTCATCGGGGTACCTGTCAAATCACGTGCCCTTAGTGGCGTCGACTCGCTCTACTCTATCGTACAGATGCCGGGCGGTGTGCCTGTTGCGACAATGGCTATCGGTGAAGCAGGTGCGACAAATGCGGCCCTCTTTGCCCTCCGTCTCCTGTCAGTAGAGGATCAGGCTATCGCGACAGCTTTGGCAGATTTTGCAGAAGAACAAGGAAAAATCGCTGAGGAGTCTACAAATGAGCTCATCTAAAACAATCGGAATTATCGGTGGCGGCCAGCTGGGTCAAATGATGGCTATTTCTGCTATCTACATGGGCCACAAGGTTATCGCGCTGGATCCTGCGGCGGATTGCCCGGCCTCTCGCGTGGCGGAAATTATCGTGGCACCTTATAACGATGTGGATGCCCTCCGTCAGTTGGCGGAGCGTTGCGATGTCCTCACCTATGAGTTTGAAAATGTCGATGCTGACGGTCTGGATGCGGTGGTTATCAAGGAAGGACAACTTCCTCAAGGAACAGACCTGCTCCGCATCTCTCAAAATCGCATTTTTGAAAAGGACTTCCTCTCAAACAAGGCACAAGTCACTGTGGCACCCTACAAGGTTGTGACTTCAAGCCAAGATTTGGCAGATATTGACCTTTCTAAAAATTATGTCCTCAAGACTGCGACTGGTGGCTACGATGGGCATGGGCAAAAGGTCATTCGCTCAGAAGCAGATTTGGAAGAAGCCCATGTGCTAGCTGACTCAGCAGATTGCGTTTTAGAAGAATTCGTCAATTTCGACCTTGAAATTTCTGTCATCGTATCAGGAAATGGCAAGGACGTGACGGTTTTCCCAGTTCAGGAAAATATCCACCGTAACAACATCCTATCTAAAACAATTGTGCCTGCTCGGATTTCTGCAAGTCTAGCTGAAAAAGCCAAAGCCATGGCTGTGCGAATCGCAGAACAACTCAACTTGTCTGGGACTCTTTGTGTGGAAATGTTTGCGACAGCTGATGATATCATCGTCAATGAGATTGCCCCACGCCCCCACAACTCAGGACACTACTCTATCGAAGCCTGCGACTTCTCGCAGTTTGATACCCATATTCTCGGCGTTCTGGGAGCACCATTGCCAGCTATCCACCTGCATGCGCCAGCCGTCATGCTCAACGTGCTCGGCCAGCATGTCGGGGCTGCTGAAAAATATGTCACAGAAAATCCAAGCGCCCACCTCCATATGTATGGTAAAATAGAAGCGAAGCACAACCGCAAAATGGGACACGTGACTTTGTTTAGTGAAGTGCCGGATAGTGTGGTTGAGTTTGGGGAAGGGATTGATTTTTAGGTGAGAATAGCAATTTTAGGTCTTGGGGTTATCGGGACCATTTATGCCTATGCTTTTCAAAAAGCAGGTCATCAGGTAGATCACGTGCTGAGAGAAAGTAAGAAAAGTACAGCACCAAACGTTTTGACAGTTGATTTGCTAGATGGCCGTCATGTTTCCAAAGGTGAAAATAAACGGGATACCTATGTGGTTCATGTGGCGGAAGCTCATGCGGAATATGATTTTATTTTTATCAGTGTGCGTCATGGTTTTGTAAAAGAAGCCGTGGAAACCTTGCGAGAAAATCAGATTAAAGGAACTCTCGTTTTCTTCTGTAATTTCTGGAATACGCGAGAGGAAGTAGAGAAATGGGCAGGGGAGTATGACTATATTCTCGCATTTCCGACAGCTGGTGGTCATATGAATAAGGACCATTTGGATGGCGTCTTGTTCGACCATTTAATGTTAGAAGGGGAGAAAAAAGCACACATCCCCAATTATGCTGATTTGACGGATTTGCTGATTTCAGCAGATTTGAAGTGGGAGGTTCCCCATGATATGGTCGAGTGGATTTGGATTCACATGGCGATTAATGCGGGTGTCACCTCGACAGCTGCACGCTCGGGAAATCTAGAAAATCCAGAAAAATTGGCTTTGAACTTGATGAACAGTTCTTCGGAATTATCATTAGCCATCAAGGCCATTCGAGAGGCTTTGAAAGTCGTAGAAGCGCGTGGTGTGAATTTGAAACTTTACAAAGCAGAACTCTTGCCTTATAAAATTCCCGCTTGGATTGCAGGGAAGGCCATGAAAGCTATGTTTGCGAAAAATGAGCTAACCCGAAAAATCATGACCTTGCATAATGATAAACAGGACATCTTTTATTGTTGTCAAAGTGTCTATCTGACAGGTCTGGAGTTGGGTGTTGAGATGCCTATTCTGGAAGCCAATATGAAGGGGGCTTCTGTCTAGAGTATTCTGGTTGTACAATGGTTTTATTAAACAAGATAAGGCTGTGGAGCAGTCGTTGAGGTCCTGTATGCTAGTGGGGATCACGAAAAGGTGAAAGCTAAGTATGAAGAGCTAGTTGCACAATATCCTGAAAACTATTTGGTGATTTATGATTTGGCACTTAACACTAATCTCTATATTTTATCATGTTGCTTATTGTGTTTATTAGAAAAGAGGAGCTTAATTAGCTATGAAAACCATCGGTCTGATTGGCGGTATGAGTTGGGAAAGTACCACATCTTACTACCAAATTATTAACGAAACCATCAAAAAAGAGCTGGGAGGTCTACATTCAGCTAAAATTTTGCTCTACAGTGTAGATTTTGCGGAGATCGAGCATTATCAGGCTGTTGGAGACTGGGAGAAGAGTGCTCAACTTTTGACAGATGTTGCTCAGCGCTTGGAACAAGCAGGTGCGGATTTCATCGTTATTTGCACAAATACCATGCATAAAGTTGCCCCACAGATACAAGAAAAAATTACAATTCCAGTCTTGCATATTGCAGTTGCAACTGCTCAGACCTTGTTGGCTGATGGTATTCAAAAAGTCGGTCTGCTAGGAACTAAGTACACCATGACCCAAGATTTTTACAAAGAGAAATTGATAGAGTCTGGATTAGAAGTGCTGATTCCAGACCAAGATGGAATTACAGAGGTCAATCGAATCATTTATGACGAGCTCTGTCTAGGTGATATCAAAGAAAGTTCAAAGCAGACTTATCTTGCCGTTATAGATGATTTGAAAAAAGCAGGCGCTGAAGCTGTTATCTTGGGTTGCACCGAGATTGGTCTCCTGGTCAAACAATTCGACACTGACCTGTCCCTCTATGACACAACGGTGATTCACGCAGAGAAAGCGGCGGAGTGGAGTATAGAGTAAGATGTTGAAATGAACAGTGTTATTAAATTTGGATTCACTTTAAAGGGGGAATATAATGATACCTGAGTTATTAAAGAGCGTTGAGAGTAAATATACGATTGAAACTGATGGATTAACAATAAAAAATAATGCAATTATCACTAGAAATAATAGTATTCAAATATCAAATTTATCCATGTTAAGTAAAAGTGAATTTAAATCACCAGTCACGCTACGAGATATATTTATTCTGATAATTCTATTTATGATTGGATTGATCCCACCATTTTTAGGATTAATATTATTTGGTTTATATGCATGGTACGTTTATAATAAACACCAAAATCATTTGAAGTCAAAATATTATATAGTGTTTAATTTAGGATCAAGTCAAAATTATTTATTGTATTTCGAAGACGCTAAATTTAGAGATACTGTTTTTAATATTATTACGGAATCCTTTGGTAATAAAGCGGAAAATATATACATTGATATAAAAAATCAAAATATAGAGAATTATGATAGTAAAAATATCTATGAAAAGGAAGTATCTCAAACAACTGTATCAGGTAATGATAATGTAGTTGGAAATGATTTTGGTTCAGGTAATAATGTCACACTTAATGGGGACAACAATGTTAACTCAAATATTGTTACAGATTCTATTTTAGAAAAATCTAATATGAATGTTGAGTTTCCGTGGTCGGAACTTTCTAAACAACTTCAACAGATTGTTAACAATGCTTCTGTTCTATCTGAGCAATCTATCGAAATTTTAAAGGACTTACTTGCTGCAACTGAAAAAAATAGCGAGTCTGAATTTACTGTAATTGTTAAAGAAAATGCTTCATTTTTCAATCAACAATTTATTAAAGATATAATATCAGGAACTTTAGGCGGAGTTATTTCATCATTACTATCAGGCAGATAAAATTATAGGAGAAACATCATGATCAACCGTTACTCTCGCCCTGAGATGGCGAACATTTGGAGTGAAGAAAATAAATACCGTGCTTGGCTTGAGGTGGAAATCTTGGCTGATGAGGCATGGGCTGAGTTGGGGGAAATCCCTAAGGAAGATGTGGCTTTGATTCGCGAAAAAGCGGACTTTGACATCGACCGTATTTTGGAGATTGAGCAGGAGACTCGCCACGATGTGGTGGCTTTCACGCGTGCGGTTTCTGAGACTCTTGGTGAAGAGCGCAAGTGGGTTCACTATGGGTTGACTTCTACCGACGTGGTGGATACGGCCTATGGCTACCTTTACAAGCAAGCCAACGACATCATCCGTCGTGACCTTGAAAACTTCACCAACATCATCGCTGATAAGGCTAAGGATCACAAGTTCACCATCATGATGGGTCGTACCCATGGTGTGCACGCTGAGCCGACAACCTTCGGTCTTAAATTAGCGACTTGGTACAGCGAAATGAAGCGCAATATCGAGCGTTTCGAGCATGCGGCTGCTGGTGTGGAAGCTGGTAAAATTTCTGGTGCGGTTGGGAACTTTGCCAACATCCCACCTTTTGTTGAAAAATACGTCTGCGACAAGCTTGGTATCCGTGCTCAAGAAATCTCTACACAGGTCCTTCCTCGTGACCTCCACGCTGAGTATTTTGCAGTTCTTGCCAGCATCGCGACTTCCATCGAGCGTATGGCAACGGAGATCCGTGGTCTTCAAAAATCTGAACAGCGCGAAGTCGAAGAATTCTTTGCCAAAGGGCAAAAAGGTTCATCTGCAATGCCTCACAAACGCAACCCAATCGGTTCTGAAAACATGACTGGTCTTGCGCGTGTTATCCGTGGTCACATGGTGACAGCCTATGAAAATGTCGCTCTCTGGCACGAACGTGATATCTCTCACTCATCAGCTGAGCGTATTATCACCCCAGATACGACTATTTTGATTGACTACATGCTCAACCGTTTTGGAAATATCGTCAAGAATTTGACGGTCTTCCCAGAAAACATGATCCGCAACATGAACTCTACTTTCGGTCTTATCTTTAGCCAACGTGCTATGTTGACCTTGATTGAAAAAGGCATGACCCGTGAGCAAGCCTATGACTTGGTGCAACCAAAAACAGCCTACTCTTGGGACAACCAAGTAGACTTTAAACCGCTTCTGGAAGCAGATCCAGAGGTGACTTCACGCCTGACTCAAGAGGAAATTGACGAAATTTTCAACCCTGCATACTACACTAAACGTGTGGATGATATCTTTGAACGTATCGGACTCGGTGACTAATCATAACAAAAAGCGAGATTCAATCTCGCTTTTTGTATGCTTATCGAAGGGGGTTAATCTTCTTTTTTCTTAGTGAGTCCGTAGGCTGCTAGTGTGGCCATGAGTCCTACTGCGACCAAGCCTGTAGAGTCTTGACTTCCTGTTGCAGGGAGTTGTTTTTCTTCTGCTTTGGCTGTAGTTGGTTTAGCTTGCTCAGCTTTCTCAACGGCAGTTCCGACTTCGACAACCTGAGCGATCGCTTCCTGCGATACCGCACTATTGACAAGGGTTCTTTCTTCCTTGCCGTCAGCAGTAGTGCTGACAGAGTAGAAGACGGTACGGCGACCATTTACTCCAGCAACGACTACTTGACTTTGTCCTTTTGGTAATTGCGGATTTTCACGTGTTACGGTAGTGAACGGAATTTCTTCCTCTTGGATATCTAGTCTTGGTTTTGTTTCTGCGGCTGGAGCAAGACCGTGTTCATCCCCTACATGGGTTACAAGAGTTCCGACTTCAATAACTTGGGTCACTGCTTCTTGGGTCACAAGGCTATCTACAAGAGTTTTCACTTCCTTACCGTCAACAGTAGTGCTCACAGAGTAGTAATGACTGCGACGACCGTTAGCGCCTTTAGTAACAACTTGAGTCTTCCCTTTGAGTAAGAGTGGATTTTCACGTGTCACGGTAGTGAACGGAATCTCTTCCTCTTGGATATCTAGTCTTGGTTTTGCTTCGGAAGCTGGAGCAAGGCCGTTTTCATCCCCTTTGTGCGTAATAGGGGCACCGATTTCAACCACTTGGGTCACAGGCTCTTTGGTTACTTGGCTATCTAGAACAGTTTCTGTTTGTTTACCATTTTCAGTAAGGACAGAGATGTAATGAGTGCGTTCACCATCTACACCTGGTGTGACAATCTTTTCTTGCTTAGCTGGGAGGTTCGGATTTTCTTTTTTGATAACCTCAAAAGGAATTTTTTCTGCTCTTGTGATGAGTTCCGGTTTGGTTTCAACATTGGCAGCTAGTTCGTTTTCATCGAGGCTTCCTGAGTGAGTTGTCGCTGGTTTGAGGCTTAGGCGGGCTGCTTTGAGTTTGGCTACGAGAGCGTCTAACTCAGCTTGCTTGCTGCGATTGAGGTTGTAGTTGAGAGCCTCTTTAGCTGCATTTAGGGCATCGAGACTTTCTTTGCTGTATCCTTCTAGGTTCGCAGGGATTTGAGCAAGCTCCTCACGGAGTGCATTGTAGTTAGCGCGGAAGTAGTCTTTGTTGTGATCTGCGAAGGCAGTCATGAGTTCAAAGATTTCTTCTTCCTTATACTCAGCACTTGGTCTATCTGCCCAGATAGCAAGCATACTACCAATAGTAGGAAGGTCAACTTCAGGGTATTTAGTTGATGCTAGTTGATTAAATGGAGTTTTCTCGGTATTTTCGAGAGCTTTTTTGAGGAAGCCACCGCCATCTTCTGGTTTTTGACCGAGAATGTAGTACCAGTCTCCGTTGGTATTAAGGAATTTATAGCCTTTACTTGCAAGGTACTGAGGAGTTGCAAGGTTGTAGCCCCACCATCCTTTAGACCAGTAAGAGATGATGACATCCTTGTCAAACTCAACATCATCCTTGTCCTCGTAGTAGAAACCATCGTTGAAGGCCATTGGTTGAAGGCCTCGTTCTTTGGCCATGGCAGCAAGAGTGTTGGCATATTCAGCAAACTTGCCATAGAGTCCATACCATTTGAGGTAGTACCAACCTTGAGCGTTGGTAGCGTCATTAGCGTATTCGTCTGTACCGTAGTTAAAGATCTTAGTCTTGCCCGCAAAGAAGTCCATGTACTTGCCGATAAGGGCTTTGACAAAGTTCATCGCTTCTTCGTTTTCAAGGTCCATGGTTGTTTTAGAGACCTTGTCAAAGTTGGCTTGAGGATTTTGGATACCCAATTTTTCCATAGCGACAAGCATGGCATCCATGTGACCTGGGCTGTTGATCGCTGGGATGAGTCCAATACCTTTTGATTTTGCGTACTCGATCAATTCAGTGATTTCAGCCTGACTAAGAGTGGTTCCGTTTGGATCATCGTAGTAAGCTTTTGTCCCTTCAATGATGGCATTTTTGACATCGTCACTTGCATAAGTTTTTCCGTTAGCAGTGATAGTCATGTCATCAAGTAGGAAGCGAAGTCCGTCATTTCCTAGGAGGAGATGCACATCAGAATATCCAAGTTCACTAGCTTTATCAATGATACGTTTGAGTTGTTCAGCTGAGAAGTACTTACGTCCAGCGTCAATTGAGATCACCTTGTTCTTGGCAAGTTTTTCAACTTCACGTTTCGCGTCTTCTTCTTTTTGAGCTTCTGGTGTGAAGGTCAAGTTGGTAACAGCTTCTTGGAGTTTTGCAATTGCTTGGTCAATGGTGTCTTGTTGGGCACGACTGAGGTTGCTATCGAGTGAGCGAATGGCTTTTTCAGCTTCTTTGACAGCTGCGACACTTTCTGCAGTATAGCGGTTAAGGTCTGTTGGTACTTCTTTCAGAGCTTGTTCAGCAGACTCATAGTCAGCTGCGAAGTATTCAGCATTGGCATTTGCGAAGCTACGCATGAGTTTGAAGAGGCGTGATGGTGAATAGCGTGCAGATGGGGTATCCGCCCAAGCAGCTACCATACCACCGATGAACGGAATATCTGCTCCTTCAGATTTTGGTACAGAAGTGATTGGAGTGTTCTTAATCCCATTGAGACCTTGGTCGAGGTTGTACCAGCCTTGGCCGTCAGCATTACGGCCGAGAACATAGTACCAAGCATCATTGGTATTAAGGATTTGGTGGCCTTTTTCAACTAGAAGTTTAGAAGAAGCGACGTCGTATCCGCCCCATCCACCAGTCCACATAGAAACGATGATGTCTTTGTCAAAAGTACCAAAGCTTGTATCGCTATTGTAGTAGATTCCATCGTTGAAGGCCATTGGTTTGAGACCGTGAGATTTGACGATGCGAGCAAGGTCGTTGGCGTAGGCGATAAATTTATCATAACCCTTGTCAGGGAATCCATCTTCTGGATACCATTTATAGGCCTGAAGAACGCTCCAGCCTTTGGCGTCTGTAGCATCATTGGCGTACTCGTCTAGTCCGATATTGAAGATGTCAGTTTTCCCAGCAAAGTATGCTGCATACTTGTCGATCAGAGCTTTGGTAAATGCAATCGCTTCTTTATTATCAAGGTCAACGGTACGAGCGGATTCCTTACCAAAGTAGTTGAAGTTCGGTTTTTGGATGCCTAGTTCTTTCATGGCATGCAAAATCGCATCCATGTGACCAGGGCTGTTTACAGTTGGGATGAGACCAATGCCTTTGTTTTTAGCGTAGTTGATCAAGTCTGTCATCTGACTCTCTGTCAAATGGTTGCCGTTTGGATCCTTGTAGTAGGCGTCCGTTCCGTTTTCGATCGCACGTTTGACATCATCACTTGCATAGGTTTTGCCATTGGCTTTGATGGTCATGTCGTCTAGCATGAAACGCATGCCATCATTTCCAACTAGTAAATGAAGATCAGTATAGCCGTAGTGTTTAGCTTTGTCGATGATTTCTTTGAGTTGATCTGGAGAAAAGTACTTGCGTCCAGCGTCGATTGAGATCATTTTTCTTTTGGCCAGTTTTTCATTTACCTGAGCTACTCGTTCCATGCTAGGAGTGGTCACTGCAGGTGTGACGGCTTCATTTTTCTTTTCTGAAGGAGTGCTTGCTGCAGGAGTTTCAGCTGGGGCGGGGCTTTCTTTCTCGGCAGTAGGAGTTGGAGCAGCATTTTCTGTCATAACTGGTGCGCTTGACTCTTCTGTTGTTGGAGCAACTGTTCGAGGAGCCTCCTGGTCTTCTTTGATCTCCTCTTTTACAGGATCATCAGCTTTTTCTTCCAGTTTTTCTGGAATCTTGGAGTCTACAGCTTCCTTGACTGCTTGAGGACTCTCCTGAATAGTTTGAACAGTTTCTTCAGCTGTTGGAGCTGGAGTAATCCCGTCAGCAGATACGACTTGTGCGCTAAAAGCAAATCCTATAAGTACAGAAGCTGCCCCAACCGCGTATTTACGGATGGAGAAGCGCTGTTTCTTTTCTAGTTTCATGACAAAACCTCCTTGTTATTACCATATATGATAGCGTTTACATAAAACCGATTTTATTTTATTATCTAAGGAGTAAAATGTCAAGTGGGTTTATATAAGAACTATAATAAATAGAGGAAATCATAAGATTTAGAAGAAAATCATTTCCAGAAATGAGAAAGAGAAAGCCGATATTTAACTTGTTTTTAGTAAAAATGCTACTAATTAAATAAGAACCTTTCAGAACATTTCCATAGCCTCGGCCTCATGCTATAATAGGTATAGAAAAAGCCTGAGCTAGGCTCAAGCTTTCTCTTAATGACCTCGATTACATGAGATGAATTTGATTTTGTAGTAGTCTGCTCGCTTATAAGTTTCACTATAGGCAAGGACTTGGCCAGTGGCCTCAAGTTTTGTAGTCTTCGTTTGGAAGACAGTTGGGAATTGTGTATCGATTCCGAGTACAGAAGCAGCATGCTCTGGAGTTGGGAATGCGATTTCGTTGATTTCCTCAAAATGTTCATCACTCATGTGAATGCGGTAATCCAATTTGAAACGTGTATAGATAGAGCTATAATAATCAAGATTTGGATAGTTGGCATTGATGTATTGCTCAGGAATATAAGATGTGTGGTAGATGTATGTCACGTCGTTTGTCTGACGAATACGTTCAATCTTATAGTAGAATTGATCTCCATGTAGTCCAAGTTTATCTAAATATTCAAGTTTGTTTCCGCGCTCGATAGAAAGGACAGTAACTTTATCGTCTTTTGTTTCAAAGATTTCAACATCTGAAAACTCAACGAGTTTGTGCTTGCGGGCACGTGAAACGAAAGTCCCTTTCCCTTGTTGGCGGACAATATAGCCGTCTTTTGCAAGGTCATTCAAAGCACGCACAACAGTGATTGAACTAACATCATACATCGCGATCAATTCTGCTTCTGTATAAAATTTATCTCCACTTGCAAATTGACCAGAGATGATTTTGTTTTTTAATTCATCTTTAATATATTGGTATTTTGGAATAGCCATAATTTCACCTCGATTCTCTTTCTCCAGTCTTGATTTTACCATAAATAAAGACAAAATAGTAGTATTTAGGTAAAAAAAATTAAAATAATAGACTAAAAATGTTATGTTACATGTAAAAAATTCCATTTTATAACCTTGTGAATTATCATACATCAAAATACCGCTTTCATGCTATTTTTAGATAATTTTGGTAAATGGTAAGTAAAAAAATAGAAAAATTTTAAAGAATTTTCTAAAACCTATTGACAAATGCAAAAGATTTGATTATATTTAATATTATAATAAATGAAAGCGCAAACTTAATTAGTCAGAGGTAGTAACATGACAAGATTTAAAATTGAGGACGATTTCTATTTAGATGGAAAACCGTTCAAGATTTTGTCCGGCGCCATTCATTATTTTAGAATTCCAGCGGAGGATTGGTATCATTCGCTCTACAACTTAAAAGCGCTTGGCTTTAATACAGTCGAGACTTATGTAGCATGGAATTTACATGAACCTATTGAAGGTGAGTTTAATTTTGAAGGTGCTATGGGTTTGGAGAGATTCCTCCAAATCGCACAGGATTTGGGTCTCTACGCCATTGTGCGTCCGTCTCCATTTATCTGTGCTGAGTGGGAGTTCGGTGGTTTACCAGCTTGGCTCTTAACTAAGAACATGCGAATCCGTTCATCCGATCCGGCTTATGTTGAGGCAGTTGCTCGCTATTATGACCAATTATTACCAAGGCTTGTGCCTCGCTTATTGGAAAATGGCGGAAACATTCTCATGATGCAAGTCGAAAATGAATATGGTTCTTATGGAGAAGATAAGTCTTATCTGAGAGCGATTCGAAAATTGATGGAAGAACGAGGGATTGATTGCCCACTCTTTACTTCAGACGGTCCTTGGAGGGCTACTCTGAAAGCTGGAACTTTGATTGAAGATGACCTCTTTGTGACAGGGAACTTCGGTTCTAAGGCTCCTTACAACTTTTCACAGATGCAGGAATTCTTTGATGAGTATGGCAAAAAATGGCCCCTCATGTGTATGGAATTCTGGGATGGCTGGTTCAACCGTTGGAAAGAACCAATCATCACGCGTGATCCAAAAGAGTTGGCAGAAGCTGTTCGAGAGGTGTTAGAGCAAGGCTCTATCAACCTTTATATGTTCCATGGTGGTACAAACTTTGGTTTCATGAATGGTTGCTCGGCTCGAGGAACTCTAGATTTGCCACAAGTCACATCTTACGATTATGATGCCCTTCTCGATGAAGAAGGAAATCCAACTGCTAAATATCTAGCAGTCAAGAAGATGATGGCAACACACTTCCCAGAGTATCCACAGTTAGAACCACTTTACAAGGAAAGCATGGAAATGGAATCCATACCACTAGTCGAAAAAGTTTCCTTGTTTGAAACCCTGGATAGCCTCTCTAGTCCTACTGAAAGCCTCTATCCAAAAGCGATGGAAGAACTTGGTCAAAGTTATGGCTACCTTCTCTATCGTACTGAGGCAAGTTGGGATGCCGAAGAGGAACGTCTCCGTATCATCGATGGGCGTGACCGAGCTCAACTCTTTGTAGATGGTCAATGGATTGCTACTCAATACCAGACAGAGATTGGTGAAGACATCTACTGTCAGGGGAACCGAGAAGGCTGTTCAGAGATTGATATCCTGATCGAAAATATGGGGCGTGTTAACTATGGACACAAGTTCTTAGCAGATACGCAACATAAAGGAATTCGTACAGGTGTTTGCAAAGATCTACATTTCTTACTGAATTGGAAACAATATCCACTACCACTGGATAATCCTGAGAAAATTGATTTTTCGAAAGGATGGACAGAAGGACAACCAGCCTTTTACGCTTTCGACTTTACTGTTGAAGAGCCGAAGGATACCTACTTAGACTTGTCTGAGTTTGGTAAGGGAGTTGCCTTTGTCAATGGGCGTCACCTAGGACGTTTCTGGAATGTCGGCCCGACCCTCTCGCTTTATATCCCTCATAGCTATCTCAAGGAAGGTGCTAACCGCATCATCATCTTTGAAACTGAGGGCGAATATAAAGAAGAGATTCATTTAACTCGTAAACCTACACTAAAACACATAAAGGGGGAAAACTTATGACAATTGTAGGATGCCGTATCGATGGACGTTTGATCCACGGTCAAGTAGCCAATCTTTGGGCTGGAAAACTAAATGTTTCACGCATTATGGTTGTAGACGACGAAGTTGTTAACAACGATATTGAAAAGAGTGGTTTGAAACTTGCGACACCACCAGGTGTGAAACTCAGTATCTTGCCAGTTGAGAAAGCAGCAGCAAATATCCTTGCTGGTAAATACGATAGCCAACGTCTCTTTATCGTGGCTCGTAAACCAGACCGTTTCCTTGGTTTGGTCGAAGCAGGTGTTCCGCTTGAAACACTCAACATCGGCAATATGTCTCAAACACCAGAAACTCGCCCTATCACACGTTCTATCAACGTGGTAGACAAGGATGTGGAAGATTTCCACAAACTAGCAGAAAAAGGTGTGAAACTCACTGCTCAAATGGTTCCAAATGATCCAGTTTCAGACTTTTTGAGCTTATTAAAATAGGAAAAAATTTTTAGGAGGTCATTGTTATGATACAATGGTGGCAAATTTTACTTCTCACTTTGTACTCAGCTTATCAAATCTGTGATGAGTTGACAATCGTTTCATCTGCAGGTTCCCCTGTATTCGCTGGTTTCATTACCGGTTTGATCATGGGAGATGTGACAACTGGTTTGTTTATCGGTGGTAGCTTGCAGTTGTTCGTTCTCGGGGTTGGTACCTTCGGTGGTGCTTCTCGTATCGACGCAACTTCTGGTGCGGTTCTTGCAACAGCATTCTCTATCTCTCAAGGTATTGATACAGACCTTGCGATCACAACAATCGCTGTACCAGTAGCAGCACTTTTGACATACTTCGACGTTCTTGGACGTATGACGACTACTTTCTTTGCACACCGTATTGATGCTGCAATCGAACGCTTTGACTACAAAGGTATCGAACGCAACTACCTACTTGGTGCAGTGCCTTGGGCTCTTTCTCGTGCCCTTCCAGTATTCTTCGCTCTTGCTTTTGGTGGTGCTTTCGTACAATCAGTAGTAGACCTTGTTAAAGAATATCAATGGATTGCAGATGGTTTGACACTTGCAGGTCGTATGCTTCCAGGTCTTGGATTTGCAATCTTGCTTCGTTACCTTCCAGTTAAACGTAACCTTCACTACCTTGCAATGGGATTTGGTTTGACAGCTATGTTGACTGTTCTTTACTCATATGTAACAGGTCTTGGTGGAGCTGTTGCGGGTATCCTTGGTACTCTTCCTGCTGATGTTGCTGAAAAGATTGGCTTTGCTAACAACTTCAAAGGTTTGTCTATGATTGGTGTTTCTATCGTAGGTATCTTCCTTGCAGTTGTTCACTTTAAGAACAGCCAAAAAGTAGCTGTAGCAGCACCTTCTACACCATCAGAAAGTGGGGAAATCGAAGATGACGAATTCTAATTACAAACTTACAAAAGAAGATTTTAATCAAATCAACAAACGTAGCTTGTTTACTTTCCAATTAGGTTGGAACTACGAACGTATGCAAGCTTCTGGTTACCTTTACATGATCTTGCCTCAATTGCGTAAAATGTATGGGGATGGAACTCCTGAATTGAAAGAAATGATGAAAGTTCATACTCAATTCTTCAATACTTCTCCATTCTTCCACACAATTATCGCTGGTTTTGACCTTGCCATGGAAGAAAAAGATGGTGTAGGTTCAAAAGATGCCGTTAACGGTATCAAGACAGGTTTGATGGGACCATTCGCTCCTCTTGGAGACACAATCTTTGGTTCACTTGTACCTGCTATCATGGGATCTATCGCAGCAACTATGGCTATCGCTGGCCAACCATGGGGTATCTTCCTTTGGATCGCAGTTGCAGTTGCTTATGACATCTTCCGTTGGAAACAATTGGAATTTGCATATAAAGAAGGGGTTAACCTTATCAACAACATGCAAAGTACCTTGACAGCTTTGATTGACGCTGCATCTGTACTTGGTGTCTTCATGATGGGTGCTCTTGTAGCAACAATGATCAACTTTGACATTTCTTACAAATTGCCAATCGGTGAAAAGATGATTGACTTCCAAGACATCTTGAACTCAATCTTCCCACGCTTGCTTCCAGCAATCTTTACTGCCTTTATCTTCTGGTTGCTTGGTAAGAAAGGTATGAACTCTACTAAAGCGATCGGTATCATTATCGTTCTTGCAGTAGGTCTTTCATTCATCGGTAAATTCTTGCTTGGAATGGGCGCATAATTTATGAGCAAATCATTAATTTTGGTGAGTCATGGTCGTTTCTGTGAAGAACTGAAAGGTAGCACAGAAATGATCATGGGTCCACAAGACAACATTCATACAGTGGCTCTTCTTCCAGAAGATGGCCCAGAAGAATTTACTGCAAAATTTGAAGCTGCTATCGAAGGATTGGATGATTTCCTAGTCTTTGCGGATCTTCTCGGTGGAACACCATGTAACGTGGTGAGCCGTCTGATCATGGAAGGTCGCGACATTGAACTCTACGCAGGGATGAATCTTCCAATGGTGATTGAATTTATCAATGCTAGCCTTACAGGTGCAGATGCGGACTACAAGAGCCGTGCTGCAGAAAGCATTGTAAAAGTCAACGATCTGTTAGCTGGCTTCGATGATGACGAAGACGAATAATACTCTTCGAAAATCAAATTCAAACCACGTCAGCGTCGCCTTGCCGTACTATAGTACAGCCTGTGGCTAGCTTCCTAGTTTGCTCTTTGATTTTCATTGAGTATACGATGTGACGACGTAAAAATCATAGGGAAAATAGGTGATAGGAGGACGGAGCGATGCTCCGACGATAATCGATCTTTTTCCCCAAGATTTTAGTTGGAACTCAATTCAATAATATGTGACAACGGCTAAACCGTTAGAACAGCTTGTATAGAATATACATGGGAATGGGAGTCACTCCCGTTCCCATATTTTCAATAGGAATGAAATAATAATAGATTAGAGGAACTCTATGCTAAATTACACAAAAGAAGAATTACTTGAACTGGGTGCAGAAATCACGACTCGTGAGATCTACCAACAGCCTGATGTATGGAAAGAAGCTTTTGAAGCTTATCAAGCGAAACGGGAAGAAATTGCAGCCTTTCTGCAAGGTATCGCTGATAAACATGACTATATCAAGGTCATCTTGACGGGTGCTGGTACTTCTGCTTATGTGGGAGATACCTTGGTCCCATACTTTAAGGAAGTCTATGACGAGCGCAAATGGAACTTCAATTCTATTGCGACAACAGATATCGTAGCCAATCCAGAAACCTATCTGAAAAAAGATGTGGCGACTGTTCTTGTTTCCTTTGCTCGTAGTGGGAATTCACCTGAAAGTGTGGCGACGGTTGATTTGGCCAAAGCCTTGGTGGATGACCTCTATCAAGTGACCATCACATGTGCTGCAGAAGGGAAATTGGCTCTTCAAGCTCATGGTGATGATCGTAATCTCTTGCTCTTGCAACCAGCTGCCTCTAATGATGCTGGCTTTGCCATGACTTCTAGCTTTACATCTATGATGTTGACAGCTCTCTTGGTTTTTGACCCTACAGAATTTGCTGTTAAAGCTGAACGTTTTGAAGTTGTGGTTAGCCTTGCCCGTGAGGTTTTAGACAATGCAGAAGATGTCAAAGAGTTGGTTGACCTCGACTTTAACCGTGTCATCTATTTGGGGGCAGGTCCTTTCTTCGGTCTTGCTCATGAAGCTCAGCTCAAGATTTTGGAATTAACAGCTGGTCAAGTTGCGACCATGTATGAAAGCCCAGTTGGCTTCCGTCACGGTCCAAAATCGTTGATCAACGAAGATACCATTGTTTTGGTCTTTGGTACAACGACAGATTACACTCGCAAGTACGACTTGGACTTGGTTCGTGAAGTGGCTGGTGATCACATTGCTCGTCGTGTCGTGCTTTTGAGTGATCAAGCCTTTGGTCTTGAAAATGTCAAAGAAGTGGCCCTTGGTTGTGGCTGTGTCTTGAACGATATTTACCGTGTCTTCCCTTACATCGTTTATGCCCAACTCTTTGCCCTTTTGACTTCACTCAAGGTAGAAAACAAACCAGATACACCATCTCCTACAGGCACCGTAAACCGTGTGGTACAAGGTGTGATCATTCATGACTATCAAAAATAAGGAAGTGTCTATGAGTAAATTACAATTAAGTCCCAAAAAAGTAGCTTGCCTGCAAAAACTCTCTGACGAGAACGGCATTATCTCAGCTCTTGCCTTTGACCAACGTGGCGCTTTGAAACGCCTCATGGCTCAATACCAAACAGAAGAGCCAACAGTCGCTCAAATGGAAGAACTCAAGGTCTTGGTTGCAGATGAATTGACAAAATACGCATCCTCTATGCTTCTCGACCCTGAATATGGCCTTCCAGCTACAAAAGCGCTTGATCCAAATGCTGGTCTTCTCCTTGCTTATGAGAAAACGGGTTATGACACAACAAGTACCAAACGCTTGCCTGACTGTTTGGATGTTTGGTCTGCCAAACGCATCAAAGAACAAGGTGCGGATGCAGTCAAATTCTTGCTTTACTATGACGTAGACAGCTCTGACGAACTCAACCAACAAAAACAAGCCTACATCGAACGCATCGGTTCAGAGTGTGTGGCGGAAGACATTCCATTCTTCCTTGAAATCCTCGCTTACGATGAAAAAATCGCTGACGCAGGTTCTGCAGAATACGCAAAAGTGAAACCACACAAGGTTATCGGTGCTATGAAAGTCTTCTCAGACCCACGCTTCAACATCGATGTCTTGAAAGTGGAAGTTCCAGTCAATGTCAAATACGTTGAAGGCTTTGGCGATGGTGAAATCGTGTATACACGCGAAGAAGCAGCAGCCTTCTTCAAAGCACAAGATGAAGCGACTAACTTGCCATATATCTACTTGAGTGCAGGTGTATCAGCCAAACTCTTCCAAGAAACCCTTGTCTGTGCCCACGAATCAGGCGCAAACTTCAATGGCGTTCTTTGCGGACGTGCAACATGGGCTGGATCAGTTGAAGCTTACATCAAAGATGGTGAAGCAGCAGCTCGCGAATGGCTGCGTACAACTGGATTTGAAAACATTGACGAACTCAACAAAGTTCTTCAAACAACAGCGACTTCATGGAAAGAACGTGTAGAATTTTAAGGATTTTACTTGTAAGATTTGTTGATAAGAATCTATTTATAGAGGCTTGACAAGCGAGAATTCACATAATAGAATTGAACCATAGGAAGTGAATGCGCTTTCTATGGTTTGTTTACTTAAGAGAAATAGATCAAAGGAGAGAAGAATGAGAGCATACACAGAGCGTGTATTTGGAAATCATGAGGGCAAGGATGTCTTGGCCTATCGCTTTGAGACTGATGGTGGTTACCAGCTTGAAGTTATGACTTATGGTGCGACCATTTTGCGCTATGTCACACCTGATAAGGCTGGAAATTTTGCCAATGTTATCTTGGACTTTGATGATTTTGATAGCTATGTAGGCAATAATCCCAAGCATGGAGCAAGTGTAGGTCCTGTAGCAGGCCGTATTGCAGGTGCGACATTTGAGCTCAATGGTCAGACCTATAATCTTGAAGTCAACAACGCTAGCAACTGTAACCACAGTGGTTCAACAGGTTGGGATTCGAGCTTGTTTGAATTGGTCGAGGTGAGCGACCATGGATTGACCCTCTACACAGAGCGTACAGACGGAACAGGAGGATTCCCTGGTAATCTCAAGATCTGGATCAGCTACCACTTGGAAGAGACTGGTGCTTACGAAGTCAGCTACAAGGTAACGACAGATCAAGATACGCTTGTCAATCCAACTAATCACAGCTACTTTAACTTGTCTGGTGATTTCACGCAGACAGTTGACCGCCATGTCTTCCAGCTAAATACGGAGGGCATTTACCCAATCGCTCCGGACGGTATTCCGGCTAAGACTCCAGATGCTAATCGTGATGTGGTGAAACACATCTATAATGGTGCTTTGTTGAAGGACATCTTTGCAGAGGAAGATGAGCAAATCCAGTTGGTATCTGGTTTGGATCACCCATTTGCCCTTCCTGCAGGTCATGACAATGCTGGTTTCCTTTATGACCAAAACTCAGGTCGTTTCCTGCTTTTCAAGACAGAGGCCCCTTGCTTTGTGGTCTACACAGCAAACTTTGTGGATGAGAGTGTCATCATAGCTGGTCAGCCAATGGTACAGCACAATGGGATTGCCCTTGAAGCGCAGGCTTTACCAGATGCTATTCATAGCGACCTCAAAGACCAAGTCATTCTCAAAGCAGGGGAAACCTTCACCAGCAAAACTCGTTACGAGCTTGTTGTTAAATAAAAAGAAGAGCTGGTTTCCAGCTCTTTTGAGTTGTCTTCGTTGACATTTTATTTCAACAGTGTATAATTGATGTAATATATGAAGTTACAGCAAAAAGGAGACACCCTATGACTTATGCTTACAAAAGCCACATTTACCTAGCAGAGGCGGTTTTAAATGTCAAGGATTTGACGAGTCAAATGGCTTTTTATCACCAGATTATTGGCTTGGAGATTTTATCCCAAACAGAGACAGAAGCGATTTTGGGACTTGGTCGAAAAGCTTTGGTTCACTTGATTCAGGCAGAAAAGGCTGGCGAAGTAAGGGAGCATTATGGGCTCTACCATTTGGCGATTTTGTTGCCAACACGAAAAGCCTTGGCAGATGTCTTGAAACACCTAAGTGACTTGCAGATTCCTCTGGTCGGGGGTGCAGATCATGGATACAGCGAGGCTATTTATCTAGAGGATTTGGAAGGAAATGGCATTGAACTCTACCGTGATAAGCCAGTGTCTTCATGGGATATTCGAGAAGATGGTCGCATTATCGGTGTGACCGAAGCCCTTGCGGCACAGGATATCTATGAGTTAGGGGAAAAGGTGGCTCCCTTTATCTTAGCTGAAGGGACGAGAATGGGGCATATCCATCTATCGGTGAAGGATAGTCGTGCGGCGAGCCAGTTTTATCAAAAAGTGTTAGGGCTAGAGGATAAATTTAGTATTTCGAGTGCAAGTTGGATAGCAGCCGGGAAGTACCATCACCACCTGGCTGTCAACGAATGGGCTGGAGAAGGTCTAGGTCCGCGTGAGCAAGGCTTGCCAGGCTTGGCTTACTATGCCCTTGAGGTCGAAAGCAAGGAAGAACTCTTGGGCATCGCTAAGCAGGCACAAGAGCTAGAAGCACCGATTAAGTGGTTAAATTTGAGTGAGTTGGATTTGGTAGATCCAGATGGGATTGTGACCCGCATTCGCTTGGCACGATGAGATATGAAAAACACATCATAGACATAGAAAAAGGCGGACAAGCTCGTATTCTGTTTTTAGAATGCGGACTTGTTCGCTTTTTATGAAATGATAAAGAGTAAAAGAGCTATAGCTATAACCAGACTGTAAAGGTAATCACCTGTTTTTTGTAGGTGACAAATATTTTACCTCTAAATAGGCTGACGAGATGCTGAGCCATAGAGAGGCCAATTCCGTGTCCAGATATGGTTTGGTTGTTGTGAGAGGTCTCCGCACGATAAAAGCGATCAAAGAAACGCTTAATATTAGCTGCTTGTCCATCCTTGTAATCATTAGAAATAGTGATGCAGGTTCGTTTGCGTAGTAGGTAATTTTTGCGTTGGAGTGTCAAGCGAATTGTTCCTGCTGGATCACAGTATTTGCGGGCATTGTCAAGAAGGATGCTAAGAAGCTCATAAAATTCTTCTTGGGCTACTTTTTCTACAACGTCTGCTTCAATAGAACTTTCAAATTTTTTATCTTCTTTAGTAAAGAGAGGAGCAAAATCTGAGGCAACCTTTTCAGCGATGACGGAGATATTTTGAGGAGCTAGTTTGATGTCCTCTTGTTCCTCGAGCCGAGCAAGTCGGATGAGTCTTCCAATCAAGTGGCTGAGTCGTTCCGTCTGTTCTTTAGTGCTGATACTCCACTCAGTCTCTCCCTCCATTAACTCCTGTAGCTCGGTATTGGCCGAAATGATGGCTAGAGGCGTTTTAAGTTCATGTCCTGCATTGGTGATAAACATCCGTTGTTTTTCATAGTTTTTGATAAAAGGACGAATGACAATCCCTGAAATCAAGGTGAAGAGCAGTATGAGGAGGAGTAAGCTAGCTAGGGCCAGCCAGATAGAGACCTGAAGTAGGGTGTCGCGTTCGCGGATATAGTTAGTTGTCTCAAAGAAAACCAGTAGTTTCCCAGTCGTAGATTGGCTCACTTGATAGGTAAAATAGCGTCCCTTATGAGTAATAGAACCATAAGTTTCTTGCTTTTTGAGGATGTTTGGGAGAAAACTTTTGACTTCAGCCTCAGTTAAGGACTGGACATTTGTGAGGGAGATGGCGTAGTCATTTTCCTTTTCTCTGACGGAGAAGTATTGAAAGTTGTAGACAATTCCTTCTTGGATATTTTTCTCAGTCAGACTTTCCTTGATTTCGTCTGTAATAGGAAGTTCGCCCTCATTCTTGGTTAAGATAGAGAGGACGGTGTGGATGTTACCCTCCGTCTGAGTGTAGACGATACTATTCATCAAGACTAGAAAGAAGGTTAGAATCAGAGCAATGGCAAGAGTGGCCGTTGCGATAAATTTGATACGAAGTTTTCGAAACATCTAGTCTCCTCCTATCAGTTGGAAAGGCCCTTCTGCAGATCCTAAGATTTGCAAGTTGGACTGAACGCTTTGAAGTTTTTGGCGTAGGTAGGAAATATAGAGAAAAACGAGCTCGTAATCACTTTCTTCCAGCTCATCTGGCCAGACCTGCTCTAGTAGTTGTTGACAACTGAGGGGTTGGTCAGCGTGCTGGATGAGGAGAGTCAAGAGTTGAGTCTCCTTTTTCCCTAAACGAATGCTGTTTGTAGCAGCCAATTCTTGTTCCTCAATATCCAAGCGAGTATTTCCTAATTGGACTGTATCCGGGGTGTAGTCTTCCAGGCGGCGTGCAGTAGAACGGAGTCTAGCTAAGAGTTCCTTGAGCGAGAAAGGTTTGGTCAAGTAGTCGTCAGCACCTGCATCAAGTCCAGTTACGCGGTCATTCACTTCGGCCATGGCTGTCAACATGATGACGTGAGTCGTATTGCCTGCCTGGCGAATTTCTTTGAGGGCTTCGATTCCAGTTTTAATTGGCATCATGATGTCAAAAATCATGAGGTGATAGTGGTTAGATTTAGCCTTTTCGACAGCGTCTTGTCCGTTAAAAACAGAATCAACGCTGTAGCCTTCGCGTTCTAACGCAACAGTGATAACACGGTTTAGTTGGGTTTCATCTTCGACAAGTAGGATTTTCATAGGTTCTCCTTAGTCTTGATCAGAGCGCTGAATCAAATCACGGATGGTCTGCATGGTCAAGTCACAAGAAGCAAGCTCATCGGCACAACGTTTGAGCTCGCGCGTGATTCGCTCAGGATTTTGGATGTTTTTCTTGTATTTCATCTGGTGTTCGAGGCTAGCCCAGGAATCCATGGCAATTGTGCGCAGTTGAATCTCGATAAAATAGGTACCCTGGTCATTTTCCAGACAGTCTGGGTAGGGAGTGGTCACCTCTAGAATCAGATGATAGGAACGGTAGCCGTTGGGTTTGACCTGACGGATATAGTCTTTCTCTTTGAAAATATGGATGCTTGGCATCTGGCGAATATACTCTACGATGCGGTAGATATCATCTGTAAAGCCTGTGATAATTCGAACACCAATAGCATCTCGTATTTCTTTAAGAGCGGATTGACTTGTCTGAGGAAGGCCCTTGCGTTGGCATTTTTCACGCATACTTTTTTCTGTTTTGATGCGTGCATGCAAATGCTCATATAGTTTGAGGTTGGTTTCTTTTTTGTAATTGGCTGCGGCCTCTTCTATGTCTTGAATAAAGGTTTGCAAGATGGTGGGTAAATAGGCCTCACAGCTACCATAGATAGAATTCATAAGCACGTCCATTCTGAACAGTTTTTTACTATTATATCATGAAAACACCGATATGAGATAAGTTCCTACAAAGACAGATGGGATGAGAATTTTGACAAAGCCCCTTATTCGAGATATAATGAAGAAAAATCGAGCAAGGAAAAAGAAATGACAAACTCAAAGTATATAACACGCTTGAAACGTTCAGAGGGCCAGTTGCGTGGGATTCAAAAGATGATAGAAGAAGATCGTGACTGCGCTGATATTGTGACGCAATTGACAGCAGTGAAATCGAGTGTTGAGCGCGTGATTGAGATGATGATTACGGAAAATCTCACCGCCTGCATCAACCAACCACTAGATGATCCCGAGGCTCAAAAGGAACGCCTAGAAAAGGCCATCCGATACTTGATTAAACGGAAATAAATTAATGTTTTGAGATGAAAGTTGCAAAGATCTCTACTATTAGGATAGTTTAATGTGAATCAAGCGAGGCTGGAAAAAGTCTTTAAAATAAAAGAACGCATACTATCAGGTGTTAAAAAACCTTGATAGTATGCGTTTTATTGTGGGGAGATTTATATTCTTCGAAAATCAAATTCAAACCACGTCAGATTCACCTTGCCGTACTCAAGTACAGCCTGCAGCTAGCTTCCTAGTTTGCACTTTGATTTTCATTGAGTATTACTTCATTTTCTCCTGAAATTGAGTTGTTGCTCAGTTTTTTTTGCTTATTTTACTTGACCGGGCCAAGCATTCATACCACCTTCTACGTTGATAACGGTGAGGCCTTGGGCGCTGAGAAATTGACAGGCAGATGCAGAACGTACTCCACCTTGACAGATAACATGGTATGCATGGTCAGGTTTGAGTTCTTTGTAGCCTTGCTCCAAGGTACTTAACGGAAGGTTTTTGGCACCTGGTACATGTCCTGCTTGGAATTCATGTACTTCACGTACATCGATAAGATTTAGATTTTCATGTTGGTATTGTTCATAAAAGTCAGCCATGCTGATACTAGTTTCCATATTCGACTCCTTCTGGTTTAGCCATTTTGTATAGTGAATAAGCGCCGTCAAGGTTTTGGACGGTAAATCCTGCTTGTTTGAGGATACGCTCTGCGATATAGCTACGTAAACCGCTGTGGCAGCTGACGATATAGGCTTGCTTCTTATCCAGTTCGTCCAAGCGTTCCCGTAGTTCGTTTAGGGGGATGTGGATGGTATCGACTTTGAGTCTACCGCTCTGGAATTCGCCACTTGTCCGTACATCTAGGAATTTCTTTCCCTTGTCCAGTTCATCTTCGAGCTGGTACCATTGAATATTGTCGCTTAAACCTTCGATTAGGTTCAAGGCTGCGTAGCCCAGCATATTGACGGGATCCTTAGCAGAGCCAAATGGTGGCGCATAGGTGAACTCCAATTCTGGTAAGTCAAAGACGGTGAGATTCCCCTTGATAGCAGTTGCTAGGATATCGATTCGTTTGTCAACACCTTTCTTCCCAACTCCTTGGGCACCATAGATTTTTCCAGTGTTTGGGTCAAAGAGGAGTTTCAAGGTCATATCAGTAGCGCCTGGATAATAACCAGCGTGATCTTTTCCACTGACATGAAGGGCTTTATATGGGATTTGGTTGGTACGAAGAGTACGCTCGCTGAGACCAGTCGAAGCGGCTGTCATATCAAAGGCACGAACGATAGCAGTGCCGATACTGCCCTTGTTGGTACGACCGAGTCCTGCGATGACGTCCGCCACTTGGCGTCCTTGACGATTGGCAGGAGAAGCGAGAGAGATGAGGGCGTCTTGCCCCGTAATCTCTTGCTTGACGACGATAGCGTCACCAACAGCAAAAATATCTTTTTGGCTGGTTTCGTAATGTTCATCGACCAGAATCCCACCACGAAGTCCCAGTTTAATCCCCGCAGCTTTAGCCAGTCCGTTTTCAGGTTGAACACCGACAGATAAGATAGTGAGGTCAGAAGCGATCTTTTGCCCGTTTTCGAGAATGATGACTTTTCCTTGGTCTTCAAATCGAGTCGCAGACTGAGAAGTGATAATGCGAACGCCGTTTTTGACCAATTCTGCTTGGACAAAGGCTGCCATTTCGTGATCTAATGGTGGCAAGACATGGGGTGCTTTCTCAACGATAGTAACTTGCAATCCACGTTTCGCCAGGTTTTCAGCCATTTCAAGCCCGATAAAGCCTGCACCGATGACGACAGCTTCTTTTGGATGATTGTCCAAGGCCGCCACAATCTCATCGAGATCAGGAACATTGCGAAGTGTATAGGCATTCTTAGCCTCTGCCAAACCTTCAATGGCAGGAATAAACGGTTTAGCTCCTGGGGAGAGGATCAGTTTGTCGTAGCTCTCTGTGAATTCCTGTCCATCATGTCGCACAGTCACCGTGTGTTCTTTTGGCGAAATCTGGATGACTTCATGAAATGGTCGCACATCAAGATTAAATCGCGCTTTGAGACTTTCAGGGGTTTGGACTAACAGATCTTCCCGCTTAGAAATTTCTCCTGAAACATAGTAAGGGAGACCGCAGTTTGCAAAGGAAACAAAGGGTCCTTTTTCAAAAATAGTGATTTCAGCGTCTTCCATGAGACGTCTGAGGCGGGTTGCTGCTGACATACCGCCTGCAACTCCTCCGACAATGATAATTTTCATTGACTTTCTCCTTTATACTTCTAGATGACCTTGCCTGTCCAAGCGCTCATACCGCCTCGGACATTGATGACATCGTAGCCTTTTTTCTTAAGCTTTTTAGCTGCTAGTTTGCTTCGCACACCAGAATGACAAATGACATAAAGTGTTTCTTTTGTAGCAGGTGTATAAGAACCGATTTCTGTTAAAGGAACATTCTTGGCGTTTTTGATATGACCTCTACGGAATTCTGTAGGCGTTCGAACATCCAGTAGTTGAATCGGTTCCTTGAGTTTAACTTCTAACTCGCTGGTAGAAATACTGTCAATTTTTGTAAATAAGTGAAACATAGGCACCTCCAAATATACCCTTATGGGGTATATTAAACCATGAAGTTAAGCTTTTGTCAAGCAAGTTGTTTTGACTTGAGAGAGGGCTTGGTTTTGAGAGTTTAGAAAGCAGGCTATTCTTGACCTTTCAAAGGCTTTTTGATATGATGGGCTCCAAAGTAAGTATGAGGTGATACTATGACCAGTGAATACCAGAAAATGATAGCAGGAGAACCCTATCATCCATTTGACCCAGAGTTACGGGCCTTGGCTCAGGCTTCTCGCCAAAAACAGGTTGCCTTTAACAAGGAAGAAGATCCCTTGAAGGGATCCGAAATCATCAAGACTTGGTTTGGCTCAACTGGGCAAAATCTTTATATCAATCCACGCTTGGTGGTCGATTATGGAGTCAATATCCATCTAGGGGAAAATTTTTATTCTAATTGGAATTTGACCATGCTGGATGTTTGTCCGATTCGCATCGGGAACAACGCCATGCTTGGCCCCAACTGTCAGTTTTTAACCCCACTCCACCCACTGGATCCGGATGAACGCAATTCAGGAGTCGAATATGGTAAGCCCATCACCATTGGAGATAATTTCTGGGCTGGAGGTGGCGTCATTGTCCTTCCTGGAGTGATACTGGGAAATAATGTCGTTGCAGGAGCAGGGGCCGTGATTACCAAGTCCTTTGGAGACAATGTCGTCCTAGCTGGCAATCCTGCGCGTGTTATCAAAGAAATACCAGTAAAAGAAAACTAAAAAGAACAGCCCAGGCTGTTCTTTTTATGAACTCTAATCTTATAGATTTTTCTTCTTTTTTGCTTTTTTGAATAGAGTGACATCGCACTTGGGGATGTTGCTTTTAAAAACTATTAAATGCATTTTAGTACTCTCAAATTGTTTCTAGTAGCCCTTTCAAAAGAATACTGAGTGAAACTAGATTTAAGGAAACTTTCAGAAAAGTTTTAGTTTTGTTTCAGGGATCTTCAGTAGACTGTCTAGCTATATCATACGAAGGAGAGGAAAAAGGTATGAAATCAAAGAAATGGACCCTACTCGCAACGAGTTTAACGGCAATGGTGTTGATGGCAGCATGTTCCCAGTCAATAACTTCATCCAATACCAATGAAACGACAAATAGTTCTACAACAACTGAAACAAAGACAAATCAATCATCCTATTTTACAGAGAAGGATAATGATACTTCTTATGATGAAAGTACAGCTTCTAAGATTGAGCTATCTGGCTCATCAGCAAACGTCTCTGGAGATGGGGTAACAGTCTCTGAATCAACAGTGACCATCACAAAATCTGGAACCTATGTGATTTCAGGTCAGTCTGACGGAGTGCAGATCAAGGTCAAGGCAGATAAGTCTGCAGATGTTCATCTAGTCCTAAAAGGTACAACCATGACCAATACCAATGCAGCGATATCTGCGACATCGGCTGACCATGTCTACCTGACTCTGGCAGAAGGAACCACCAACAGTCTCTCTGACTCAAGCTCGAACAGTGACGAAAAAGCCGACGCAGCTCTCTTTTCTAAGGTGGATTTGACCATCAACGGGAAAGGAACCCTCAATGTAGATGGCAAGAAGAACAATGGTATCAAGGCCAACGACACCCTCCACATCACGGGTGGAACCTATAACATCACAGCAGTTGGCGATGCCTTCAATGTCAATGATGAACTCAATATCACTGGTACGACCATGACCATTGATGCCAAAGAGGATGGGGTCAAGGTCGACAATGATGGCGATATGACTGTCGGCAATATGTATTTGGCTAACAATACCATGACAGTCACAGCAGGAGATGATGGAATTCACGCTTCTGGTAACCTAGTGATTGATAGCGGTACCTATACCGTCAAGAATTCGACAGAAGGACTTGAAGGTAAGTCCATCACTATCAACGGTGGGGACATTACCATCTATTCGACAGATGATGGAGTCAATGCAGCTAATAAAAACGCCCAACAAAGTGAGATTTTCTTTACCATGAACGGTGGTAACCTGACAGTAGAAGTTGGTCAAGGGGATACAGACCCAATTGACTCAAACGGCAATATCACGGTCACAGGCGGAACCATTAAAATGACTGGTCAGACAGGTTTTGACTTTGATGGAACTGCGACCTACACAGGTGGAGATATCTACCTCAACGGTGAAAAGCAAACGGAAATCGTCAACTCTATGCCTGGAGGCGGTGGACCTGGTGGTGGACCTCAAGGAAATGGAGGTCCTGGCGGTCCAGCCCCTGGTGGACGAGGATAAAAAAGAATCTCCTTTCTCGAAAGAGAAGGGAGAGTTTTTATGTTTGAGAGATGGATTGTAGCTAAAACAACTCCCAATTAGGTCTTGAAAATTTCTTAGTCTGTTTCATATAAAAATGAGTAAAATGAATTCCCATTACCAAGGTCATTAGAGTTGCGATAGCAATGACGATGGTTGGATTAGCCGAGAAAAGTAGAGGAAAAATAGGCCTTTAAAAAGTGGACAGGAAAGACCATTTCAGAGTATCGAGAAGAGATTTAGAAACAGCTCTAAAAGCAATAGCTATCCATTATAAGCATCAGATAATAATATCTGGTGCTTTATTTTTAAAAAAATTCAGATTTTTTCTTGACAAGTGAGTGATTACTCACTATAATAGGTTTATATTTAGTAAGTGAGCAATCACTCACCAAGGAGGAAGTAAATGAAAACATTACTACATTTACAAGATTTAGTAAAATCTTTTGACCATCAAATAGTTCTAAATCATGTCAGCTTTGAATTGCAGACAGGAGAAATTATAGGATTAATTGGTCCGTCTGGTGCTGGTAAATCAACTATGATTAAGACTGCGTTAGGAATGGAAAAGGCTGATGGAGGCGTAGCTTTAGTGTTAAATCACACTATGCCCAATCGCCATATTTTAGTAGATATTGGTTATATGGCCCAGTCAGATGCCTTATATGAGGCTTTGTCAGGTCAAGAAAATCTAGAATTTTTTGGTCAGCTAAAAGGGCTATCCAAAAGAGATCTGACAGCTGAAATTGCCCATGTGGCTCAAGTTGTGGATCTGACAGAGCATTTGAATAAAACGGTATCCGGTTATTCTGGAGGAATGAAGCGACGCTTGTCTTTAGCCATCGCGCTTCTGGGGAATCCTCAGCTCTTGATTTTGGACGAACCGACAGTTGGAATCGACCCTTCTCTTCGAAAGAAAATTTGGAAAGAATTATTCGCGCTTAGAGACAATGGGATTGGGATATTAGTTACTACCCATGTTATGGATGAAGCAGAGTTAGCGGATAAGGTCGGCTTGTTATTAGGTGGAAAAATCATTGCTTTTGATACACCGCAACACTTAAAAGATAGTTATCAAGTTTCAAGTATTGAAGAAGTATTTTTGAAAGCAGAAGGAGAGTAAGATGAGAACCATTGCTATTGCTAAAAAAGTTATCAAAGAATTGCTTCGTGACAAACGAACCTTGGCTATGATGTTTGTAGCGCCGGTATTTATTATGTGGCTGATGAACCTCATGTTTTCAGCTAGTACAACCGTGAATGTCAAGTTAGCGACACAAGATCTACCAACTGGTTTGGTAACGAAAATGGATGAGCTCGATCATGTGGACGTCGAGACTTATCAAGACTTAGATCAGGCTAAAAAAGCTCTAGCTGACGAGAAAGTAGATGCAGTCATATCGTATAAAGATGGTGAGTATCAGGTCGACTACGCAAATACGGATGCTTCTAAAACAACTATGACACGACAAGTGTTACGAACAAGTATCGTCAATGAAGGCACCGATCAGTTATTATCTCGTGTCAAACAAGCTCTTCCACAATTGGAATTAGATGCAAAGGCGCCTGAAATCAAAGAATCTTACCAATATGGAGATAAAAATACTGGATTCTTTGCACATATGATTCCAATTTTAATTGGCTTTGTGGTCTTTTTCTTTGTCTTTTTGATTTCTGGTATGGCACTTTTGAAAGAGCGCACAAGTGGAACCTTGGATCGCTTGTTAGCAACCCCAGTGAAACGTTCTGAAATCGTCTATGGCTATATGTTGTCTTACGGTATTATTGCGATTTTTCAAACGGCAGTTGTTGTCTTAGCAGCAATTTGGCTACTAGATGTAGAAGTTGTAGGAAATATTTTAAATGTTATAATAGTTAATGTGGTACTGGCTCTTGTAGCACTAGCTTTTGGAATTCTCTTGTCTACTCTAGCAAAATCAGAATTCCAAATGATGCAATTTATTCCTCTCGTGATTATGCCTCAACTCTTTTTCTCAGGGATTATTCCATTGTCATCCATGGGAGAATGGGCTCCAACTGTGGGGAAATTTTTGCCATTAACCTATTCTGGTGATGCAATAAGCCAGATTATTCTTTACGGACACAATCTTGGTGATATTTTGTCAAATCTTGGTGTTTTAATGATTTTCTTGATCATTTTAACAATTCTCAATATTGTTGGATTGCGTCGTTATCGTAAAGTTTAGAAATCAACATAAATAATGCTAAAAAGGTGTGAAGATTAGATGGATAAGACTGTTTTTGAATCGTTTGAAGATTATTTAGAAGAAGCGAATTACCCTCAAGGAAAGAAAAAAATCATGCAGGCAGCAGTGGATCTCATATCAACCAGGAGTTACCATGGGACCTCAACTCTTCACATAGCTGAGCGTGCTGGACTAAGCCAGGCAACTTTGTTTAAGTATTTTAAGACGAAGGATGATTTACTGACGGCTATTTTACATCCTGTAGTCCCAGGCATTTTCGGTAGTTTTTTTGAGGAACTCTTAGCTTTTGAAACAACAGAAGAGAGGGTTCGTTATCTCGTCCATAATCGTATGAGCTATCTCAAAAAAAATCGTGCCTTGATGAAAATCATTCTGCAGGAGAGTTTTTCAAATAAAAAACTAAAAAATGAACAGATTTTTATATGGAATGCTATTCAAGATAAACTTCGAGTGCTTCATAAGGAATTGCTAGCAGATCCACGTGTAAATCCAGAGTTAACGATTCCTCAAATGGTTCGTATTTGTGTTGGTCCATTGTTGGCTTACTTCGCTCAGCTTTATATCGTTAGCGACAATGGAGAAATAAAAGAGGAAGACTTAGACTTATTAGAAAAACAGATTTTAGGTGGTTTGTGGAAATAAGGGAGTTCTAGAAGAACTAAGGTTTATTTACTTGACTTTCAAACAAGCTAAAAAAGACATGTTCTGCTTATTTCAGATTCATGTCTTTTTGTTATTGGATTTGATATGTGTTTATAAGTCCTCAATCATTTTGCCAAAACAGAAACCAACCTCTCCAGCGGTGCAACGATTTCTTAAATGTATGGAAGAGGAGTTTTCTGGCTTGCTAAAGTCAACTCCTTGACACTCCGTCAGCTTTTGATACAATAGTACAAAATTACAGGAGGTGGGCGATGATTCAGAAGCATGCGATTCCCATTTTAGAGTTTGATGACAATCCCCAGGCGGTCCTTATGCCAACACATGAGGGGCTAGATTTAAAGTTGCCAAAGAAGTGCATCTATGCGTTTTTGGAGGAAGAGATTGACCGCTATGCTCAGGAAGTAGGTGCGGACTGCATTGGTGAGTTCGTTTCGACCACCAAGACTTATCCAGTCTACGTCCTCAACTACAAGGGCGAGGAGATTTGTCTGGCCCAGGCGCCTGTGGGTTCTGCCCCAGCGGCCCAGTTTATGGATTGGTTGATTGGCTATGGTGTGGAGCAAATCATCTCCACTGGTACCTGTGGTGTCCTAGCCGATATAGAGGAAAATGCCTTTCTCGTCCCTGTTCGTGCTTTGCGAGATGAGGGGACCAGCTACCACTATGTAGCGCCTTCTCGTTATATGGAGATGCAGATTGAGGCTATCTCTGCCATTGAGCAAGTCTTGGAACAAAGAGGCATTCCTTACGAGGAGGTTATGACTTGGACGACAGATGGTTTTTACCGAGAGACAGCTGAAAAGGTTGCCTATCGTAAGGAAGAAGGCTGTGCTGTTGTGGAGATGGAGTGCTCTGCTCTTGCGGCAGTAGCTCAGTTACGTAGGGTTGTCTGGGGAGAACTGCTCTTTACCGCAGATTCCCTGGCGGATCTAGATAACTACGACAGTCGTGACTGGGGCGTAGAAGCTTTTGATAAGGCCCTCGAACTCTGTCTTGCTATTATGCACCACATGTGAGTGCTCTTACTATTTTTATGGTACAATGTAGCTATGGTATTCAAATCTTTTTTGGAAAAAATCAAAACGACGCTGGTTCGATTATCGCCAGCTCGTCGCATCTTTTTAAGTTTTGCCCTAGTAATCTTCTTGGGTTCTCTCCTTTTAAGCCTACCCTTGGTTCAAGCAGCAACGTCACAAGCGACCTACTTTGACCATCTCTTTACGACTGTGTCCATGGTCTGTGTGACAGGGCTCTTCACCCAGCCGGTGGCCTCTACTTACAATATCTGGGGCCAGTTGATTTGCATGCTGTTGATCCAGATCGGTGGATTGGGGCTTATGACCTTTATTGGAATCTTTTATATCCAAGGGAAACAAAAGCTCAGTCTTCGTAGCCGTGAGACTATTCAAGAAAGTTTTAGTTATGGGGAAACCCAGTCCTTAAGGGACTTCATCCGCTCGATCTTTTTGACGACTTTTCTGGTAGAAGGGCTCGGTGCCTTTCTCCTGAGTTTCCGCTTCATTCCTGAATTTGGATGGGGGCGAGGGATTCTAACCTCTATCTTTTTGGCTATTTCAGCTTTCTGCAATGCTGGATTTGATAATTTTGGAAGTACGAGTTTAGCAGTCTTTCAGACGGACCCTTTGATCAATCTAGTGATTGCAGGATTGATTATAACGGGTGGCCTAGGATTTATGGTCTGGTTTGACCTAGCGATCCAGTTTGGGAAAAAGAAAAAACGCCGCCTGCGTTTCCATACCAAGTTGGTTCTCTTTTTAACGGCGGGAATTTTGCTCTTTGGAACAGTATCGACTCTCTTAATCGAGTGGAACAATCCAGGGACGATTGGGAATCTCAGCGTCCCAGAGAAACTATTGGTTAGTTTCTTCCAGACTGTCAGTATGAGGACAGCAGGCTTTGCCTCTATTGACTACACCCAGGCTCGACCAGTTACCTTACTGATCTACATTTTGCAGATGTTTCTGGGCGGGGCACCTGGAGGGACAGCAGGGGGACTCAAGATTACGACCTTCTTTGTCTTGTTGGTCTTTGCTCGCAGTGAATTATTGGGCTTGCCTCATGCCAATGTAGCTCGGAGGACCATTGAACCTCGAACCGTACAAAAATCTTTCAGTGTCTTTATTATCTTCTTGCTGACTTTCTTACTGGGCTTGATTTTACTAGGGATAACAGCAGAAGGAAATCCGCGCTTTATCTATCTCATGTTTGAGACCATTTCAGCCCTTGCGACAGTTGGGGTGACGGCGAATTTAACACCAGAGTTAGGCAAGTTAGCTCTCAGTATCGTTATGTTGTTGATGTTCATCGGCCGTATTGGCCCCTTGACACTACTGGTCAGCTTAGCAGAATATAAGCCAGACAAGAAAGATTTGATTCACTATATGAAAGCAGATATCACTATCGGATAAGAAAGGAAAAACGATGTCAGATCGGACGATTGGAATTTTAGGCTTGGGAATTTTTGGGAGCAGTGTTTTGGCTGCTCTTGCCAAGCATCATATGAATATCATTGCTATTGATGACCACGAGGAGCGCATTAATCAATTTGAACCCGTGCTGGCGCGTGGGGTTGTTGGAGATATCACGGATGAAGAACTCCTTCTATCAGCTGGAATTGACACCTGCGATACCGTGGTTGTCGCAACGGGGGAAAATCTAGAATCCAGTGTTCTTGCAGTCATGCACTGTAAAAGTCTAGGGGTGCCGACCGTCATTGCCAAGGTAAAAAGTCACATGGCCAAAAAGGTACTGGAGAAAATTGGTGCGGACTCGGTCATCTCACCGGAATTTGAAATGGGACGTTCGTTAGCGCAGAGAATTCTCTTTCATAACAGCGTAGATGTCTTTCAGTTGGACAAGAATGTTTCAATTGTCGAGATGAGAATCCCCCAATCTTGGGGGGGGAAAAGCCTTAGCCAGCTAGATTTACGTGGGCGATACAATCTCAATGTACTTGGATTTCGTGACTATGAAAATTCTCCTCTAGATGTTCAATTCGGTCCCGATGACCTTTTACGGTCAGGCGCCTATATCATGGCGGTGATTAATAACCAACATTTGGATACTCTAACAGAGCTTAGTGAGTAGGAGAGGAAGGGTTGTTTTCTTCCTCAATGATTAATGAATCAATATAAGTATTTTATAAGAGGGATTTAAGAAAAATTTTAACTTTTTCTTAATCCTTTTTAATTTTAGGAGATTATACTAGAGCCATCAAATAAAGAAAAACTCTAAGGAGAATCCTATGAAATTCAATCCAAATCAGAGATATACTCGTTGGTCTATTCGCCGTCTCAGTGTCGGTGTTGCTTCAGTTGTTGTGGCTAGTGGCTTCTTTGTCCTAGTTGGTCAACCAAGTTCTGCACGTGCTGATGTCGTCAATCCGACCCCTACCCAAGTTGTGCCAGACGCTGCTTTGGTGAGTGAAAAGAGCGACTTACCAGCAGAGGTTCTCAAAAAAGCAGTCGATGTAGCTCTTCCTTCAGAACAAGCAGACTCAGCACCTAAAGCAAGCTTGGATATTACAAGCTCTTCAGAAAAAGCGGACGCAACTGCTAAAGAGCCGGCAGTAGCGCCAAAAGAAGAAGTACAAGCACAACCTGACTCTAAGAAACAAACAGAAGATGCAGTTAAACCTGTGGAAAGTCCTGCGCCTACAGTTTTTGGACAAGACCGTGAAGCTAGTGAAGCGCAACCAGCGACCACCCCAGCTGAAGTACAAAAAGGTGTGGCTGACAATACAAAAGATACAGTAGATGTCCCAGCCACTTACTTGGACAAGGCTAACTTTCCTGGTCCCTTCACCGCCGGTGTCAACCAAGTCATCCCATACGAATTCTTCGCTGGAGACGGCATGTTGACTCGCCTGATCTTGAAAGCATCTGATAAGGCTCCATGGTCAGACAACGGAACAGCTAAAAATCCCGCTCTCCCACCAGTAGAGAAATTGGGCAAAGGCCTTTACTTCTACGAAGTGGATTTGGCAGGCACCCAAGGCAAATCAGATAAAGAACTACTTGACCTCTTAAAACAAAACGGCACTCAAAGCTATAAAGCCACTATCAAGGTGTACGGTGCAAAAGACGGCAAGCCTGACTTAACTAATCTGGTAGCAACTAAAGATTTGGATGTCAACTTGAATGGTTTGACCACCCCAGCTGAAGTCCAAAAAGGTGTGGCTGATAATACCAAAGACACAGTAGATGTTCCGGCTAGCTACCTTGACAAAGCCAATTTCCCAGGCCCATTCACAGCCGGTGTCAACCAAGTTATTCCATATGAATTCTTCGCTGGAGACGGCATGTTAACTCGCCTGATCTTGAAAGCATCCGACAAGGCTCCATGGTCAGACAACGGTTCAGCTAAAAATCCAGCTCTCCCACCAGTAGAGAAATTGGGCAAAGGCCTTTACTTCTACGAAGTGGATTTAGCAGGCACCCAAGGAAAATCAGATAAAGAGCTGCTTGACCTCTTGAAACAAAACGGCACACATAGCTATAAAGCTACCATCAAAGTGTACGGTGCAAAAGACGGCAAGCCTGACTTAACTAATCTGGTAGCGACTAAAGATTTGACTGTTAATTTGAATGGCTTGACAACACCAAATCAGGTTAAAGACTCTGTTGCTAATAACATCAAAAATAGCATTGATGTTCCAGCTAGCTACCTTGAAAAAGCAAATGTTCCAGGTCCATTCTTGGCCGGTGTCAACCAAGTTATTCCATACGAAGCTTTTGGTGGAGATGGTATGTTGACTCGCCTCTTGTTAAAAGCTTCAGACAAGGCCCCATGGTCAGACAACGGAACAGCTAAAAATCCTGCCCTATTGCCACTTGAAGGCTTGGCTAAAGGTCAATATTTCTACGAAGTGGATTTAGCAGGCACCCAAGGCAAAACTGACAAAGAGCTGCTTGACCTCTTAAAACAAAACGGTACGCAAAGCTATAAAGCTACTATCAAGGTGTACGGTGCAAAAGACGGCAAGCCTGACTTAACTAATCTGGTAGCGACTAAAGATTTGACTGTTAATTTGAATGGTTTGACCACACCAAATCAGGTTAAAGAGTCTGGCTTGACCACATCAAATCAGGTTAAAGACTCTGTTGCTAATAACATCAAAAATAGCATTGATGTTCCAGCTAGCTACCTTGAAAAAGCAAATGTTCCAGGTCCATTCTTGGCAGGTGTTAACCAAGTTATTCCGTACGAAGCTTTTGGTGGAGATGGTATGTTGACTCGCCTCTTGTTAAAAGCTTCAGACAAAGCCCCATGGTCAGACAACGGAACAGCTAAAAATCTTGCCCTATTGCCACTTGAAGGCTTGGCTAAAGGCCAATATTTCTACGAAGTGGATTTGAATGGCAATACGGTTGGCAAAGATGGTCAGGCCTTGCTGGATCAACTTCGAGCTAACGGAACCCATACATATCTAGCTACTGTTAAAGTCTATGGAGCTAAAGATGGCAAACCTGATTTGACCAATCTGATTGCTATTCGTCAAGTAACGATTCAGCTTCATGGAAAAGAAATGGCGACAATACCATCTCAACAAGGTCAGATGAATACGAAGCCTTCTGAAACAGGCTCTACGGGTACGACTGAGGGTATGATGGGTACAAATAACCATATGTCAGATATGAAAGTAGATCAACCAGCTTCTAGCCCAATGGCTAATATGATGAAAAAAGATGATAAAGCGATGCTACCAAATACTGGGGAAGCTAAAACGGCTACAGCTGGCCTTGGTATCTTTGGTCTAGCCTTGGCAGGTCTTATTGGACTTTTAGGTTTGACAACCAAACGAGAAGATTAAGATTCAAATTACTTAAACATTAGGGAAAATAGTGTTATACTAAAGCAAGTATAACACTGTTTTTATCGAAGGAGTGTCAGATGAAAAAGACAATTTTGCTGGTTGATGATGAGATAGATATTCTAGATATTCAAAACCGCTATCTTATACAGGCAGGTTACGATGTTTTGGTCGCCCATGATGGTAAGGAGGGATTAGAACTTTTCAGAAAAAAATCTATCGACCTCGTTATCACAGATATTATGATGCCCAATATGGACGGGTATGATTTTATCAGTGAAGTTCAGTATATTGCTCCGGATCAACCCTTCCTCTTTACAACTGCTAAGACAAGCGAACAGGATAAGATTTATGGCTTAAGTTTGGGGGCAGATGATTTTATAGTCAAACCCTTTAGCCCACGCGAATTGGTTTTAAGAGTGAATAATATCTTGCGTCGCCTTAGCCGTGGAGGAGAGACAGAACAGATTGAGTTTGGTGACTTAGTGATCAACCATGTGACTCATGAGGTTAGCATTGGGGAGCAACCTTTGGAATTGACAGTAAAATCCTTTGAGCTTCTATGGATATTGGCCAGCAATCCTGAGAGAGTCTTTTCAAAGACGGAACTTTACGAGAAGGTATGGCAAGAGGACTATGTGGATGATACCAATACACTCAATGTTCATATCCATGCTTTGAGGCAAGAGTTGACCAAGCATATGAATTCAAATGCTCCTGCTATCAAAACTGTCTGGGGTTTGGGCTATAAGATGGAAAGACCAAGAGGTAGAAAATGAAATTAAAAAACTATATTTTAGTGGGGTATCTAGTGTCGACTCTACTAACGATTTTGGTCGTTTTCTGGGCAGTCCAAAGAATGTTGATTGAGAAAAGTGAAGTTTACTTTCTAGTTGGAATGACCTTGATTGCTAGTTTCATTGGCGCTGCAGTGAGCATCTTTCTTTTGTCGCCTGTTTTTTCTTCTCTGAAACATTTGAAAAAACAAGCTCAGGATATAGCAGGCAAGGATTTCAGCGCAGAAATTGAAACCAAAGGCCCATTAGAATTTCGAGAGCTGGGCCAGGCTTTTAATGACATGTCCCACAATTTGCAAGCTACCTTTCAATCACTTGATGAGAGCGAGCAAGAAAAGAGAATGATGATTGCGCAGCTCTCTCACGATATTAAAACTCCCATTACCTCTATTCAGGTTACTGTGGAGGGAATTCTAGATGGAGTTATTAAGGAAGAGGAGCGACTCCACTACTTAACCACGATTGGTCGGCAAACTGAGCGTCTAAACAAGCTAGTGGAGGAATTGGATGTTTTGACTCTCAATACACAACCTCAAGAAACTGCTGATGAGGAAGTCGAAGAGGTCTTTTTAGATCAGCTGTTGATTGAGTCAATGAGTGAATTTCAACTCCAGATTGAACAAGAGGAGCGGGATGTTTACATTCAAGTATCACCTGAGTTGGCGAAAATCAAGAGCCATCCTGACAAACTTTCCCGCATTCTGGTCAATTTGTTAAACAATGCCTTTAAATATTCAGAACCAGGAACCAGAATCGAGGTTCTTGCCCAATTAACAGAACAAGAGCTGAGAATCAGTGTGAAAGACGAGGGTCAGGGGATCCTTCCTGAGGATTTGGAAAAGATCTTTAAACGACTTTATCGTGTAGAAACTTCGCGTAACATGAAGACAGGTGGTCATGGTCTTGGTCTTGCGATTGCGCGAGAACTAGCCCATCAGCTTGGTGGGGAAATCACAGCAGAAAGTCAATATGGCTTAGGAAGCAAGTTTACATTCAGCCTTAATTTAAAATAAAGGCGTAGTAAGTGTCTAGTGTTTTGAGGTAAATAGAAAATATTGAGTTAACGGAAAATTCTGTTAGCTCTTTTTTGTGTTTTGGGAGGTAAAATTATGAGACGAAAAAGTAAGGAGAGAATTTCAAGAGAGATGATAATCCAGTTTTTGATGAAGGAAACAGGTTCAACACGAAAAGAAATAATAGCAAGCATAGAAGAACTTGAGACCTTTGGATTGATAGGATTTAACGTGAACGGTGACTTTAGACTGAAAGAGGTGTAATTGATGAGACAAATTCAGTTTATTAGTGCCAGCCATTATCAGACATCTGATCGCTTTTATGCCTTACCAAAGGTTTTGTTTGAAAATCCTATTTATGAAGATATGAGGTTAGATGCAAAAGTCGCTTATGCTATGCTTAAAGATAGACTAGATCTTTCTTTCAAGAATAATTGGATTGATGAAGATGGAAGTATCTTTTTGGTATATTCTAACTCTAATTTGATGAAGATCCTTAACTGTTCAAAATCTACCCTATTAAGAATTAAGAAGCAACTCACAGAGTATGGATTAATTCATGAGGTTCAACAATCTACAAGTAAATCAGGAAATCTAGCTTATCGAATTTACCTTGGTCTCTTACAAGATGACACAGTTGCTAGAATGGTTGATAAATCAGGTGATTTCAAATCTGACACTAGGGGGGTGTCAGATTTATACGGGGCTGGTATTCATACTAAGGAGCAACTGAAGGCTATTATCGCGGAATTGAGTTAATATCATAGCCAAAAAATCGTTACATGTCGTAACGATTTTTTCATTTAGCCGATGACAGTAAAGGTCATACAATTTTGGGAAGAGCAAATATACTATCATAGTGTGCAAAAAAATGAAAAATTGTTTGCTCAGGCGTTTCCCTACTACTTATCATAGGTGCTTATTGTGAAATGTGCAAAATTTCAAATGTTGGTAGTTGTGCGTCGGGTTTATTGGTATAAAAAGTAAAGATACATTTTTTCCATTTATCAGGATTAAAAATAACAACTTTGCCACTTTCGTTGGTTTGCATTTGCTCGTGAATGGTAAAGGATTTTAAACTTTCAGATGCTTCTATATCAATGACTTCTAATGTAGCATATTTACTTGAGTTAAAATGATCAGATATTTCGACTGATGAAGTTATTCCGATTTCAATACTTTGCCAGCCAAACGAATTTAAAATATGATCAAAGTAACCATCAAATATGAATTTTGTCATTCCGTTGGTATTTTTCCAAATATATAGCGGACAGTAACTGTTAAATAATTGGCCTTCAGATTTTTCAGAGATTAAATAAACTTTGAAAAACAAATCGTCGAATCCATCCATTAAATGACCTGTATTTCGGACACGTTGTCTAATGATATCCATATCATAATCTGATGGCAATTTTATAGTATATTGCATTGCTTGCATAGCAGTACCCCTTTTCTAATGAACTATTGACAGTATAAATGATTTTTATCATGTTGAATAATACTTAAAAATGATATAATTATCATAAAAAGTGCTAAGGTGTTTTAAATGAATTTTAATGATATGAGCATTTTTGTGACAATCTATGAGACAAGGTCAATAAACAAAAGTTCAAAAATCTTACAATATGCGCAATCTAATCTCAGTGCTAGATTAAAGGTGCTTGAAACTGAATTAGATACGAAATTATTTTACAGAAAATATAATGGTTTAGTTCCGACAGAAAGTGGAGACTTATTTTATCAATTTTGTAAGGAAACTTCTAACAATTTAGAGAAATTAAAAAAGAAATGTGAAACCTCGAAAATATCCGTCTTAATTTCAGAATTGTTATTCAATCACGATATTAATAATTCACAAACAATTGATTTGGATAAAAGTGAGATTAATATCCAAAAAACTTCGGATATACCAATCATTGCTCATCAGGAAGACTTTGATAAAATTTTTTGCTTTCAAAAAATTGAAAATTTGAAACATTATGATGAGACTATCGGACATATCGAGTCAGTTTATGCTTGTTCGAGCAACATAAAGGCTAGTGAGGGAATGCCTATATTCGTTAATAAAGATGAAAATTGTCCTTTTAGAAAACAAAGCTTAATGAAGTTTGCTCATTCAAAATCAGTTGTAGAAATTGATTCTTTTGAGAACATTATCAGCTTAGTTGAAAACGGGAAAGGAATCGCACTATTGCCGAAATGGTTAAATAAGAGAGCGAAAATCAAGCCATACGACCAAGACATCGTTCTGATCCCATTTTATCAGTATGAAAAACAGAACCAAAGCAGGTAGCCCATTTAGAAGAAATGCTAATACTATGATGAAAAATCATTTGGCAAACATTATAAGTTGTTTTATAATAAGTACACTTATATTAAAAGGAGTATCATAATGGAATTTAGTTTTAGTTTAAACATAAGAGCAACAAAAGAGGCTGTATGGGCCTATTATGAAAATATTGAAAAGTGGTATGATTGGGAAGAAGATTTAAAAAATATTACATTAAAAGGTGGATTTGAGACGGGTTCATACGGAACTATGGAACTCGAAGGAATGCCCCCTATGGAATATCAGCTCACGCTTGTAAAACCTCTTGAAGAATTTTGGGATAAAACGGCAACTCCATTCGGTGATATTCTTTTTGGTCATCAAATTATTGAGAATAATGATGGTACTGTAAATGTAAAACATACTGTATCTTTGGATAGTGAAGACAAGCGACATCTAGAATTTTTAAGCCAAGTCTTTTCAGATGTTCCTCACTCTATTTTCATTCTAAAAAAACACTTAGAAAGATAGAGGGAGTGCTGTTTGTTGACACTGTAATATTAAAATAATTTAGTTCAACTGATAAATCTCTTTACAAATCTAGCTTTTCATGGTACAATAGCCTTTGTGTGAAATAGCAGCAGGAAAGCATGAAGCTCGTCAACAGGTGTCTTATGACAAGTAACCTTGGCTGTTTAGGCGAAGGGCATCTGCACGAATCAGGGCTTTCTAAGTGACTATTTCCACCGAAATATTATTTATATCAGGAGGACATACATATGTCACGTTATACAGGACCATCTTGGAAACAAGCTCGTCGCCTTGGCCTTTCACTTACAGGTACAGGTAAAGAATTGGCACGTCGTAACTACGTACCAGGACAACACGGACCAAACAACCGTTCTAAATTGTCAGAATACGGTTTGCAATTGGCTGAAAAACAAAAACTTCGCTTCACTTACGGTGTAGGTGAAAAACAATTCCGTAACTTGTTCGTACAAGCTACAAAAATCAAAGGCGGAATCCTAGGTTTCAACTTCATGCTTCTTTTGGAACGTCGTTTGGATAACGTTGTTTACCGTCTTGGCCTTGCGACTACTCGTCGTCAAGCTCGTCAATTTGTAAACCACGGTCACATCCTTGTTGACGGAAAACGTGTTGATATCCCATCATACCGCGTAACTCCAGGTCAAGTGATCTCAGTTCGTGAAAAATCATTGAAAGTTCCAGCAATCCTTGAAGCAGTAGAAGCTACTCTTGGACGTCCAGCATTCGTATCATTCGACGCTGAAAAATTGGAAGGTTCATTGACTCGCTTGCCAGAACGCGACGAAATTAACCCAGAAATCAACGAAGCACTTGTCGTTGAATTCTACAACAAAATGCTTTAATTTTAAGATATATCTTGCGAAAAGCCTACAACAGTGGGCTTTTTGCTTTGTCTTAAAACGTTGATTTCTGGGTTTGTCATCATTTTTGTCATCACTCATAACGAACTAACAGCTTTCTCATAAAATGAGACGGCTGTTTTTGCTTTTTCTTTAGAGAGATGACTGTAAGTGTCCATAGTCATAGCTAATGTAGAATGACCTAGACGGTGTTGTAATTCTTTATATGGTATTCCAGAGTTTAACAAGAGACTAGCGTGAGTATGGCGAAAACCATGAAAACCAATGTTAGGAACGTTAGCACGTTTAAAGTGAGTTCTTAATCTAGTTTGTAAGGTTTGATTATTAGGGTATTCATGGATAAAGTCAGAGAATACCACATTTTCAGTTTTACTAATTTTCCAAGCTTCTTGAATTTGTCTAACCTTGTAAGCTTTAAGCATTGATACAGTTGCTTAATCTATATCTAAATCCCGATAGCTTACTTTTGATTTTGGGCTATTGATTTGCCCCAGATGGTTTAGTGTCTTTGTAATGCTAATGGTTGCATTCTCTAGGTCGATATCAGACCAGCTAAGCGCCAGAGCCTCATTGATACGATAATCGATTTCTATATACCCAAAATACCTATCGAGTAACTATAAGGTCAGAGAGAATCAAATACTTTCGCTTCATTCTTATGGTAAGTTGAATTAATAAAATAATTATGATATTCTTTTTCTATAAGGAAAAAATTAAAATGATTTTAAGATAGTTTATTTAAAAAATTAGTCAAAATTTTTTCTAATTAATTTGGAAATCATTAACAAGGGGGATATTATGGCTGAAAGAATAATACATCAAGCTGATCTTCGTGAAATCGAGAATAGTTTGCGCTCTATCCATGAAGGATTACGAACAATTGATGCTAGAGTTGATGTAGCAAACGAAAATCTTCAAATCGTTTATGATGAAATTGGTAGTTTAGCACAAGAATTTCATGAATTTGTGAATATCCAACAAAAAGCTAATAGATTAGGACAAGCTGAAACTCGACTGGTAAAAATACGTCAGGAAATTGAGAAGAAATATGGGCATTATGATATTGTTCGTCGTACTACCACAGGGATTTTACAAGCTGATGATTTAGGAATTGTCAAAAAAGAAACAATCAGCACTGCAACAGAAGAACTAATGATATCAACTCCAGGTTACTGGCTTGCTCCATGCTTGGTTGCATTAGCAGCATGGATAAATGATAAACCCGAGTTAGCTGAAAAAGCAGTCAAGGAAGGGATTAAACGAAACGATGAAAAAACCTCCCTTTTCTTTGCCTTAATTTGTAGAAGAGCTAACAGAAAGAACGCATGCCTTAAGTGGACTCAACGTTATCTAGCTAATCAAGATGAAGAAAATCTCGACAGAAATTCTATCATTATCTTAGATGCTTTTGCGAGTGGACTCTTGGGAGCTGATACCGAAGGAGTCATCTCACGTCAAATGAATGAATGGCTCAGTCGACTTGAAGAAAAACCTGGTTTTACTGAACAGCAAACAGAACAATGGTCCGAAGCCATTAACTTAAAAAGAAGCGAACTAGATGAAGATTTATACCCTAACCTAAGAAAATATAGTAATAGTTGGCCTGTTCTAGAGGATATTTTAGAAGGTGCTTATCTCCATGAACAAATATTAAACTATCTAACTGATATTTTTGAGAAAAAAGGGGCTACAGAAAGCGTTAAAGAACAATTAGATGATATTTTAGACACACTTGTGACTGATTTTGATAACGAGGAACTAGCTCTTCGAAAACAAGAAAAATTCGAGCAGTTTGTGGTTGACTTTGGAGGAGATGACAACCGTGCTCATCAAAACATGGATATTGAGGTGACTGCATTTGAAACCCATAAAGACTTCACCCAGTTGCTTACCGATGCAGCAATGAAACCCGAATCTTCTCACTCAAGTATATCAACCCAAAAATTTGCATTGGCTCTTTCTCGTGATTGGGTAACAAACGCTTATAATGACGTTACTGCAAAAAATCGCATGAAGATTCCTTACGAAATTGAAATTAATGTGGATACTTTTAATGATAAATCAACAGATGGCCAAAACGAAAACGAGTTGATTGAAAAATTCAATTCTCAGATTGACTCTGAAAAAGAACAAACTTTGTCAAACTACTTCCCAAGTTTATTTGATAAATTCCTTTTGTATGGTGGTATAGCTATCGGAGTAATCGGTTTAATAATGATTTTTGGGAATATTTTCTTAGGTTTAATAGCTATTATAGCAGGGATTGTTATGGTTCTTAAGCATAAATCTAATATTGAAAACATTGAAACGAATCGCAAGAAAATTGAAGAACAATACGAGAATAAAAGAGTGAATGGTGAACAAATTATAAGAGCTACTCTAGCTGAAATTGTAGACTTTAGAATTGAATTCGCAGAGAAAGATGCTGAAAGCACTAAAGTTCTTGATTTCCTCGAACAAATAAGACCTGAACAATATGTAAACAAGTTGGCATCATCTAATAGAAAGATTAAAATTTGAGGAGGTAATTGACATGGATGAAAAATATAAAGGCGATAGTAAACTATCATCTAATAACGCCACTCCATTTAAGAGCATTAATACTGAAGAAGATACCACTGAAGAACCTATGAGTGTGTTTGCTGAGGGACTCCCTTCATGGGATATTGTGCCCCCACAATTGCTAGTCAGAAGGAAACGGCAAAAATAATGAATAAACCACAAACATATGCAGAATGGGTAAATGTCTTAGCTATTTTTAAAAACAAAGATGATGATGAAACAGTTTTAAAAATGATGAAATCTGGAACTATCGAATGGCAATACGGTGTGGCAGAACGTTTCTCTACAAAGTTAATTGACGCTGTTAATTACCGTATGAATGTAGCTTCAGATAAGTTTCAAAATGATTTACTAAAATCCCAAGGATACGAGGGAGCTATTATTCAAGCAATTCTTTCTTTGAGGAAAGAATTGACGTTCTTAGCTGAAGCAATCAATCTTCCTGCAATTCCGGATAAAGAGCGACAACACTACCTAAATCTCGTTATAGAACAAGCTAATAGTATGCAAAAATCTTTAGAAGAATCTGCAAAACAGGACCGAAGCGGGAAAATGTCAAGTATTATTAGAAATCATAAAATTAATTCTTTTTTAAATAAAGGTGAACAGTAAATGAGTAATATAGTAAAAAGCAAAGAACTTCTTACGAGATATTCACTTGCAAGAATCCCTTTTATTGCTATCAATACCATTGAGCCAAGTAGAACATTAGATATGTTAAAGGAAATATCTGAAGAATTACAACTTCCGTTCAACGTACACACTCTCACCAAAGGTGTGTATAATCTTAGTTCTGGTAAGAATGTTAACGATGATAAATCTATTTATGGTGCAATAGATTACATGACGGACCAAATGCAAAAGAAACAATACCAAACTATTGTACTGACAGAAGTTCCGGATCTTAGTGATGAAAATAGCGATTCTAAACAAGTCTTAGCATTGGTCAATCTAGCCAATGAAACTGGAGGCGTTGTAATAGTTTTTACCAATACCCCTATTTGGAATCAACTTCAACGGCAAGGTATGACAGTAAAAATAGATTTACCTAACGAAGAGGAAATGTACTCGATAATTCAAGAATACATTGACGACTATCGAAATGATATCCAGATTGAATGGGACAATTCCGATATTCGAGAAGCTGCTGCAGCTCTTAATGGGGTAACTAGAATCGAGGCGGAGAACGTTATCGCAGCTTTGATTGCAAATAAGTGCATAAGAAAATCTGATTTAGATGAGATAAGATTTGCAAAAGATCGCCTATTCTCTGATATCTCTGGTCTAGAAAAAATCGTTGTAGATGATTCTGTGAAGGATGTCGGAGGGCTTGAAGGATTAAGAAAGTGGCTTGATGAAAAGAAAGAACTGCTAACTCCCGAAAAGAAAGATATGTTACGTGAGAAAGGTTTGCAACCACCTAGAGGGATACTCCTAGTAGGTGTCCCTGGATGCGGAAAATCTTTATCTGCTAAATCAATTTCCGCTAACTGGAAACTTCCATTATATCGTTTAGATTTTGCAACGGTTCAAGGAAGTTATGTAGGTCAGTCTGAACAGCAACTCAAAGATGCTCTAACTACCGCTGAGAATGTATCTCCATGTATTTTATGGATTGATGAAATAGAAAAAGGACTGTCAGGAGCTACTGGAGGCGCTAATGATGGCGGTGTATCTACTCGTATGGTTGGTCAATTCTTATTCTGGATGCAAGAATGCAAAAAACAAGTTTTTGTAGTTGCAACAGCTAATGATGTGTCTATGCTTCCATCAGAACTTCTCCGTCGAGGAAGATTTGATGAGTTATTCTTTGTTGATCTACCTACTGCAGATGAGCGTAAAGAAATACTTGCTTTGTATTTTAAAAAATACTTAAGTCTAGAATTTGAAGGAGATTTTTCTGATAATATCATTCAAATAAGTGATGGTTTCACTGGTGCGGACTTAGAATCGACAGTTAGAGATTTAGCTTACCGAGCTATCGCTAATAACAATTTTATTCTCAACGAAGAGAATATCATGAATGCTTTCAATAATGTAGTCCCACTCTCTCAAACTAGCCCAGAAAAAATTGAGGCTATTAGAGATTGGGGGAAAGAAAGAGCTGTTCCTGCATCTGGAAAACCAATCGGTGGAGAGGGACTTGTTCATAAACAAAATGGACTTAAAACAAGAAAAGTGCTTGTTTAATAAGTTCATTATTTGGACACGGTAACTGTAATCTCAGTTTCGTGTCCATTTTTATAATTCCTTAAATGAAGATCTATTCTGAGAGTACCATTAAAAGGAATCTTAAATTGCAAAATATAACTTATAACACGATTAGGAGAAAAATAGATGCCTAGACCAATGTTAAATCCATACCAATCCCAAAAACAAACACAAGCAAGCCATATCATGACTTCTAACTTAAAACAACCACAGATAGATAAATTGAGTTTAGATAGGCTTCTAAGAAAATCACGGTCCAAAGAATACATGGATGCTATTCATCAACTAGATGCAGGAGGACATGTTCATAATAAAAAGGAAGTAAACGAAATTATTAATACAATTAAGTCAGAATTCCCAGATGTGGATATTAATGGAGTTCTCCTAGGTTTTGTAGCAAAATGTTATTTAGGAGTACCTTATGAAGCGCACACCCTAGACTTAGTTGGAGAAATCATTGAGCATTATAAACGAGGAGAGACATTACCTGGTGGGCTCGATAAAGCCAAAAGCATTGCTTTACATGGAGGATATGATTTTATCGAAGTTTATACAGATTGTTGTCGAGCAATTAGCTCAAATGGTTCCGTATCAGTTATAAAAGATTAATTATGTATAGAAAAGTAACATATGGTATACAGAAAATTTCATAAATAATTGGTAATTAACCTAAAAGGATACTGTTAGGTAACAGGAAAAATTCATCTCGATGTTAAAACGACTACTGTATTATCTTTGTAATATAGTAAAATTATCAGGAATCGCTTGGAATAATTAATTTGTTTTTCTCTATATAATAACAAGAATTAGTGGCATGAAAGTATAGCTATATAGTAGGACACAAAATATCTATTACCAACGTGCTACTTAGCCAGTGGGGGGCGACATTCGGCGGTTCCGCCTATTCTCTTTTATAACTAAGAATTTGAGAACCATTTTGTCTCAGATTCTTTTGTTAATGGTAATGGGCAAGCCAGGCGGAATACTTTTTCCCGAGCCAGAGAGCAAAGAGTAGATTGATGACGACGATGCCTGAACCGACCAGTGAAAATAGGAAAAATTCGCTAGTCGAAACCTGCCATAAATGCACGATGTCAATAATCAAATAAGCACTGACAGGAAAACAAAGGATAGAAGTGATGAGAGCAGGGATATACTTACGGAGAAGAATTGATTGTCCGATATGGAGCAAGAGATGAAGCGCAAAGGCTACAAATCCTCCTAACAAAACTAATTCGAGCGCTCTAGATTGAGTAAAATACGCTAATAAAGTGATGGATAAGACAATGATAAACTCCTCAAAAACAGCAAGGGCAAATCCCTCGGTTGTAATTCCTTTGTGAATCTTGAGAATAGCTGGAGCCTTTTGAGCTAGCAAGGTTTCGTTGAGATGAATCCAAGGGACAAGACCGATAATTTCTTCCATATCGTGAAAGATAAAGAGTAGCGGGAACATCCAAAGATAAAATGCCATAAATCTCTCCTGAAAAGCTATAGATTGCTAACCAATAAAGCAAAAAACGCCCAGTAAGGCGTTTTGAGTTATGCTTATTTAACCTCTGTAAACACGACGTGTTTGCGAAGTTTTGGTGAGTATTTCTTCAATTGAAGACGGTCTGGAGTGTTACGTTTGTTTTTAGAAGTAAGGTACAAGCGTTCACCAGATTCTTTGTGTTCAAGTGTGATATTTACGCGCATGGTATCTCCCTTCTATTATTCAGCTGATGCAGCTTTAGCGATTTTACGTCCTTTGTAGTATCCTTTAAGTGATACGCGGTGAGAACGTGAGTAATCTCCAGTAGTTTCGTCAAAGTTTACAGATGGAGCTGTTACTTTGTAATGTGTACGACGTTTGTTTTTCTTCGCTTTTGAAGTGCGACGTGCAGGTACTGCCATTTTGATTTCTCCTTTAGGTATTTATATTCGATTCAATCTAGTGATTTTCATCAACCATACTAGGATAACACATTTTTTTTGTAAAGTAAAGTTACTTGACAAAAAAAGATGAAAAAATTAGAAGTTGTTGATCGGAATTTTCTGAAAATTCAAGAATTTTCTTCTGTTCATTGCTTTTGAAATGTGCTATAATAGTAAAAACTGAAATGGGAGGGATAAGATGACTGAATTAGATAAACGTCACCGCAGTAGCATTTATGATAGCATGGTTAAATCACCAAACCGTGCCATGCTTCGTGCGACTGGTATGACAGATAAGGACTTTGAAACACCGATTGTGGGAGTGATTTCGACTTGGGCGGAAAATACACCATGTAACATTCACTTGCATGATTTCGGGAAATTGGCTAAAGAAGGTGTCAAATCAGCAGGTGCTTGGCCTGTTCAGTTTGGTACCATTACCGTAGCGGACGGGATTGCCATGGGAACGCCTGGTATGCGCTTCTCTCTAACATCTCGTGATATTATTGCGGATTCTATCGAAGCTGCTATGGGTGGTCATAACGTCGATGCTTTCGTTGCTATCGGTGGCTGTGATAAGAACATGCCTGGTTCTATGATTGCCATTGCTAATATGGATATCCCAGCCATTTTCGCCTATGGCGGCACCATTGCACCCGGAAAGTTAGATGGTAAAGACATCGACTTGGTTTCTGTATTTGAAGGGATTGGGAAATGGAATCACGGTGATATGACAGCTGAGGACGTGAAACGTCTTGAATGTAATGCCTGTCCGGGCCCTGGTGGCTGTGGTGGTATGTATACAGCTAATACCATGGCGACTGCAATCGAAGTTCTAGGGATGAGCCTGCCAGGATCTTCATCTCACCCAGCTGAATCAGCTGACAAGAAAGAAGATATCGAAGCAGCAGGACGTGCTGTTGTTAAGATGTTGGAGCTTGGTCTCAAACCATCCGATATCTTGACTCGTGAAGCCTTTGAAGATGCCATCACTGTAACTATGGCTCTCGGTGGTTCAACCAATGCCACTCTTCACTTGCTTGCCATTGCCCATGCTGCCAATGTTGACTTGTCACTTGAGGACTTCAATACGATCCAAGAGCGTGTGCCTCACTTGGCTGACTTGAAACCTTCGGGTCAGTATGTCTTCCAAGATCTCTACGAAGTCGGTGGAGTTCCAGCGGTTATGAAATATCTCTTGGCGAATGGTTTCCTCCACGGAGACCGTATCACATGTACTGGTAAGACTGTCGCTGAAAACTTGGCTGACTTTGCAGACCTCACACCAGGTCAAAAAGTCATCATGCCACTGGAAAATCCAAAACGTGCAGATGGGCCATTGATTATCTTGAACGGGAACCTTGCCCCTGATGGCGCGGTTGCTAAAGTATCAGGTGTTAAAGTTCGTCGTCACGTTGGACCGGCTAAGGTCTTTGACTCAGAAGAAGATGCGATCCAGGCTGTCTTGACAGACGAAATCGTTGATGGCGATGTTGTCGTTGTTCGTTTTGTTGGACCTAAGGGTGGTCCTGGTATGCCTGAGATGCTGTCACTTTCATCCATGATCGTTGGTAAAGGTCAAGGAGATAAGGTTGCCCTCTTGACGGATGGCCGTTTCTCAGGTGGTACTTATGGTCTCGTTGTTGGACATATCGCCCCTGAAGCTCAGGATGGTGGACCGATTGCTTACCTTCGTACAGGTGATATCGTTACGGTTGACCAAGATACCAAAGAAATTTCTATGGCCGTATCCGAAGAAGAACTTGAAAAACGCAAGGCAGAAACAACCTTGCCACCACTTTACAGCCGTGGTGTCCTCGGTAAATATGCCCATATCGTATCATCTGCTTCACGCGGAGCCGTGACAGACTTCTGGAATACGGACAAGTCAGGTAAAAAATAAACAAGAAAAGCAAGCCATTTCGGCTTGCTTCTTTTCATCTTCAAAAGTGATTTGCCTGCTTAACGAGGCGGTAGCCCAAGGGCAATGCGGCCGTAGCGACTAATTCGTGTAATCTTCCAGGCAGGCGACCAGGTCACTTCAACCTTGACATCTTCGATACCCTCGATTTGTTTTAGACCTGCGACGATTTCGATAGGCAGGCTTTCGGCGCAATCACAGGCAGTGTCAGTGAAGGTCATGACAATCTTGCAGAGACCTGTTTCATCCAGATTGATTTCATAAATCAGCCCTAGATTGTAAACATCCAATTCCACATCTGTATCAAAAACCTTCTCTAGTTTATCGATAATTTGATCTTGCAAGGCCAAAGCGCGGTCATTGATTTTGATATCGTCTCTCATAGCAGTCCCTCCACGTGATAAATATCCTCTATTTTCTCATAATTCTGACAATTTGGCAAGTTTTTGATGAATTTTCTGAAAAGACTCTCTTGAGATTTTCTCCTCTCACTGTTTTAATCCCTTTATTTATGGTAAAATAAGACTATTAAGTTTAAAGAGGATTCCCTATGAAATTACAAAAACCAAAAGGAACGCAGGATATTTTACCTGCTGAGTCTGCCAAGTGGCAGTATGTTGAGGGCTTTGCCCGTGAAATTTTCAAGCGCTATAACTATGCGGAAGTGCGCACGCCTATTTTTGAGCATTACGAGGTCATCAGTCGCTCTGTCGGAGATACGACGGATATCGTAACCAAGGAAATGTACGATTTTTATGACAAGGGTGACCGCCATATTACCCTCCGTCCAGAAGGAACTGCGCCCGTTGTCCGCTCTTATGTGGAAAATAAACTCTTCGCCCCAGAAGTGCAAAAGCCAAGTAAGTTCTACTACATGGGCCCTATGTTCCGTTATGAGCGTCCACAAGCAGGTCGTTTGCGTCAGTTCCACCAGATTGGTGTTGAGTGCTTTGGTTCTAGCAATCCAGCTACCGATGTGGAGACCATCGCTATGGCAGCTCATTTCTTGAAAGAAATCGGTATCCAAGGTGTGAAATTGCACCTCAACACTCTTGGGAATCCTGAGAGCCGTGCAGCCTATCGCCAAGCCTTGATCGACTATTTGACACCGCTCAAGGAAACCTTGTCTAAGGATAGCCAACGTCGCTTGGAGGAAAATCCTCTCCGTGTCTTGGACTCTAAGGAAAAAGAAGACAAGGTGGCAGTAGAGAATGCACCGTCTATCTTGGACTTCCTTGATGAAGAAAGCCAAGCCCACTTTGATGCTGTGCGTCAGATGTTGGAAACTCTCGGAGTAGAATATATCATCGATACCAATATGGTGCGTGGTTTGGATTATTACAACCACACGATTTTTGAATTTATCACAGAGATTGAGGGCAATGACTTGACAGTCTGTGCGGGTGGTCGCTACGATGGCTTGGTTGCTTACTTTGGAGGCCCAGAAACTGCTGGCTTTGGTTTTGGACTTGGTGTAGAACGCCTGCTGCTCATTCTTGAAAAGCAAGGGGTGGCCCTCCCTATCGAAAACGCTCTAGATGTTTATATTGCAGTCTTGGGTGAAGGAGCAAATATCAAGGCCTTGGAGTTGGTGCAAGCCCTTCGCCAACAAGGTTTCAAAGCAGAGCGTGATTACCTCAACCGTAAACTCAAAGCTCAGTTCAAGTCAGCCGATGTCTTTGCGGCTAAGACCCTTATCACTCTCGGAGAGAGCGAAGTCGAAAGCGGACAAGTGACAGTCAAGAACAACCAAACTCGAGAAGAGGTGGAAGTTACGCTTGATATAATTATCCAAAACTTTTCAGAAATCTTTGAAAAACTAGGGTTTTAATAACAGATAAACCGGTCAGGAACCTACTCCTGATCTTTTTCTTTTGCAAAATGACAAAAATCATAAACTTTTTGACAAATATTATTGTCAAAAAGAAAAAGATGTGTTACAATGAAATCAAATTAAGAGAAAAGGAGAAAGGAATGCTAAAAAATCGTTTAAAAGAGCTTCGGGCTCGCGATGGTCTCAATCAGACCGAACTGGCCAAGCTAGCAGGGGTCTCCAGGCAGACCATCAGTCTGCTGGAGAGGGATGAATATACCCCGTCCATTGTGATCGCTCTGAAGATTTCACATATATTCAATGAACCAGTCGAGTCGGTATTTCGTATAGAGGAGGATGAGGAATGAAACACAAACATAAATGGATTGGAATTGGAGCAGGAATTCTAGGATTCTTTCTGGGAATGCTTAGTCTCGCTCTAAGAGGACTATTCAATCAGATTCAAATCGAGCAAGTTTTATATACTTCTTTCGGTCTTATTGCAATTGTCGGAGTAATATCTCTCGCTTTAGCTGTGTACTACCTTCGAAAGGGTCGTGAAGCTTACGTGATTTACCAAACAGTAGAAGAGGAAGAAGCTAATGAAAAGGCATATGTGAGTGCTTATCGCTTCTTGGACTATGGAACAGTTGCTTCGAACATTTTGATGATTGCGATGCTTTGCTGTTTAGTAATTGTCACTTCTCCAGTAATTGAGAATGTTTATCTTTTCATCTTTTCACTTGTTTTAATGTTCCTTTCTTTTGCTGTTGCAAATTATTGTGTGCGAACAATTCTTCTCATTCGCCAGTATAAACTATCTATTTTCTCGACTCCAAAAGAAGTTTTGTCTTTTCTAAACAGTTATGATGAAGGAGAGAAACAGGCAGAAATGGAGAATGCTTATTTGACCCTATTTAGGTTGAATCAAATCATACTCCCTGCGCTTTACATTCTACTATTTGTACTATCAACCATCCTGCAAGAAACCCAGCTGGTTGCCTTGCTTATCCTAATTGTAATCCATCTTTATATCAATATTGACCAGCTACGCAAAACAAAACGTTACTTTAAGTAAAAGGAGTTCTTATGATTCGTGTTGAAAATGTAAGCAAAAGTTTTGGAGGCAAGAAAGCTCTGAATCAGATTTCTTTTGAGATTCAAGAGGGTGAAATTTTTGGCTTCCTAGGGCCTTCAGGTTCAGGTAAAACAACTATGATCAATGTTCTGACGGGGCAGTTAGCTGCAGATCAGGGTGAGACCGTTCTTCTAGGAAAGTCCTCTCGAAATTTGACTTCAAATGATTTGGAACAAATCGGGATTGTTAGTGATACCAGTGGTTTTTACGAAAAGATGAGCCTCTATAAAAATCTGCTCATTTATGCAAAATTATATGGTCTTAAAACTTCTAGAGTAGATACAGTGCTTGATCAAGTTGGGTTATCAGATGCCAAAAACCTTATCGCAGAAAAACTATCCACAGGTATGAAACAGCGGATGTTCTTGGCTCGTGCTCTTCTAAATGCCCCTAAAATCCTCTTTCTAGATGAGCCAACAAGTGGTCTTGATCCTACCACCTCAAAATCAATTCATGCTCTCTTACAAGAACTGAAGCAGGCTGGGACAACGATCTTTTTAACAACCCACGATATGAATGAAGCAACCTTGCTTTGCGATCGACTCTCTCTTTTAAATAAGGGAATCTTGATTGAGTATGGTAGCCCACAAGAAATTATCCAGAAATACCATGTGGATAAAAAGGTCCGTTTACGCTACCAAGATGGACGCGAGCAAGTGATTCCTTTTGAAGGATTGCCTCATTTGAATACGACAAATCTAATAGCTGTTCATTCTTGTGAACCGACTTTAGAAGAAATCTTTATTAGATTGACAGGAGAAAAGTTAGATGTTTAGAAAATTAAATGCCCTTCTTTGGTTAAGGTTACAAGTTCTTATTAGTAATTCAACGTTACTAGCGACATTATTGATGCCCTTTGGTATTGCTATCCTATATAATGAATTCTTAAACAAGAGTGGAGAATTGAGCATGTTTCTTCTTTCTATGAGTTTGACGATGGTCTTGAGTATGGGAAGTGGTTATATGGTATCGATTATGATGGCTGAGGATAAGGAAAAACGCAATCTTAAATCACTCATACTAAGTGGTGTGACAGCAACAGAGTATACTCTGAGCATGATGGCTCTTCCTCTTCTCGTGATGCTTCTTTCTATGGTTGTTCTCCCTCTCTATCTTAAAGTTGATTTGACAAACTACTTTCTTACCTATGGACTCTATCTGCTTCTAGCGACCATCAGTATAATCTTTCTTAATCTTCTTATAGGTGCAGTATCAGATACCCAGTCTAAGGCGCAAGTGTATAGTATTTTTCCTATGTTGACCGTCTCTTTCTTGCCCGTTCTTGCCGTTCAAAATGAAACTGCGCAAAAATTGTTGGACTATTCTTTCATTGGTCCTTTGGTAAGTCTGTTAAAAGAAGGTGGTGGAGAGTTATCTTTGAGAAGTCTTGCTCTCTTGCTAGCATGGGTCCTTTTGCTAGGACTAGCTAGTCTCTTTGTATTGAAAAATAGTTATAAAGGAAAGTAGGAGGCCCATATGAACTTACTTAAAAATCTTGGCTGGTTTCTTCTAGCTGTTCTATCCTTTTTCTTTGGTTATGGTCTGGTTCAGAGTATGGCTCTGTCAGCTCTTGGACTAGGGGCTTCAATCTTTGAAGTTTTGCCACTTTATATCGTCCTGTCAGGGGCCTATGTTTATGGAGTTTACAGATGGTATCAGACAGAAAAGGTTAGCATCCAGACGACGGTTTTTAATCGTTATATCTGGTTGCCTACTCTGGTTTTGCTAGTGGCGATTACAGCACAGTTCTTTTTGCCAGATGATCCGTCGGTCAATCAACAAATCGTATCACAATTGACAGTTGCTCAGCCTGTATTTGGTTTCTTTATGGTGGTAGTCTTTGCTCCTCTGACGGAAGAACTCATCTTTAGAGGGATGCTGGCGCGCTATCTCTTTCCTAAGCAGAACAACAGCAAACAGACAGCTCTGTTTCTCCTCGTATCAGGTGTGCTTTTTGCCTTGATTCATTTTCCAGGGACTTTACAACAGTTTTTAGTCTATGCTAGTCTGGGTTTTAGTTTAGGGTTGGCTTATATCAATAGGAAAGGCCTTCTTTACAGCATTTCTCTCCACGCTTTGAATAATTTAATCGGCTTTTTGATGATACTCATGCTATAATAGAGTCAGGAGGTCACATGAAACGAGTAATTTTATTAGCAGTGATACAGGCGGTCGTTCTCTTCTTTATCATCGGGGCACTTGCCTATGCCTTTAAAGGCGACTTCTTTTACAACTATCTAGCAGTTGTCTTTGCGCCTATTGCAGGTGTCTTGCGTTTTGCTTCGGCTTATGCTACGGAGATTGTTCTACCTAAAAAGGCAGCTGAGATTGCTGAAAAGCGTAAAAAAGGTTAAGAATCATAATCAGAGAATCCGATGACGTTTTCATCGGATTTTTTGTCTGTTTGTTTTGATTTCTAAAGACAATCAAACTTTTCTGCTGATTTTCATGAAGAGCCTGCGCTTTTGTGGTAAAATAGTAACAGAATAAAAGAGGAGAGAAAACATGAAACGTAGTATGTATGCTGGTCGTGTTCGTGAGGAACACATCGGACAAGAAATTACCTTGAAAGGATGGGTTGGCCGTCGTCGTGACCTTGGTGGTTTGATCTTTATCGACCTTCGTGACCGTGAAGGGATTATGCAGTTGGTTATCAACCCTGAAAAAGTATCTGCAGAGGTTATGGCAACAGCTGAAAGCCTTCGTAGCGAATTTGTTATCGAGGTGACTGGTCAAGTCGTTGCGCGTGAGCAAGCCAATGATAAATTGCCGACTGGTGCGGTTGAGTTAAACGTAACAGCTTTGACAGTGTTGAATACAGCCAAAACAACACCTTTTGAGATTAAAGATGGGATTGAGGCCAATGACGATACACGTTTGCGTTACCGTTACCTTGACCTTCGTCGTCCAGAAATGTTGGAAAATCTTAAACTTCGTGCCAAGGTGACCCACTCTATCCGTAACTACTTGGATGAGTTGGAGTTTATCGATGTGGAGACGCCATTCCTTTCTAAATCAACGCCAGAAGGGGCGCGTGACTATTTGGTGCCATCTCGTGTCAATAAAGGGCATTTCTACGCTCTTCCTCAAAGTCCACAAATTACCAAACAACTCTTGATGAATGCTGGTTTTGACCGTTACTACCAAATCGTCAAATGTTTCCGTGATGAAGACTTGCGTGGTGACCGCCAGCCTGAGTTTACCCAGGTCGACTTGGAAACGTCTTTCCTTACGGAGCAAGAAATCCAAGATATCACAGAAGGCTTGATTGCGCGCGTGATGAAAGAAACCAAAGGCATTGACGTGACGCTTCCATTCCCTCGTATGAAGTATGATGACGCGATGGCACTTTATGGTTCTGACAAACCTGATACCCGTTTTGACATGTTGCTTCAGGACATGACAGAAGTGGTCAAGGGTGTTGATTTCAAAGTCTTCTCAGAAGCACCTGCCGTTAAAGCTATTGTGGTCAAAGGAGCTGCAGATAACTACTCACGTAAAGACATCGACAAGATGACCGAAGTAGCCAAACAGTACGGAGCCAAAGGTCTTGCTTGGGTCAAGGTAGTTGATGGAGAATTAAATGGACCAGTTGCCAAGTTCTTGACTGGGATCCAAGCAGATTTGACTGCAGCACTTGGTCTTGAAGATAAGGATTTGGTTCTATTTGTGGCGGATACGCTTGAAGTGGCCAATGCAACACTAGGCGCCCTTCGTGGCCGTATCGCCAAAGAGCTTGACTTGATTGATAACGATAAATTCAACTTCCTTTGGGTAGTTGATTGGCCAATGTTTGAATGGTCTGAAGAAGAAGGTCGCTACATGAGCGCCCACCATCCATTTACTCTTCCACAGGAAGAAACAGCCCACGAATTAGAAGGTGATTTGGCTAAGGTTCGTGCCATTGCTTACGATATCGTCTTGAACGGTTATGAGCTTGGTGGTGGTAGTCTTCGTATCAACCAAAAAGACCTTCAAGAACGCATGTTCAAGGCTCTTGGTTTCTCAGCTGAAGAAGCAAATGACCAGTTTGGCTTCCTTCTTGAAGCCATGGACTATGGTTTCCCACCACATGGTGGTTTGGCGATTGGTCTTGACCGTTTTGTGATGCTCTTAGCTGGAGAAGAGAATATCCGTGAAGTCATTGCCTTTCCTAAGAACAATAAGGCAACCGACCCAATGACACAAGCTCCATCAACAGTCGCTCTCAAACAACTAGAGGAACTCAGCTTACAAGTAGAAGAAGATGAAACAAGCAAAACGAATTAAGCGGTGGCGCTATTATCTGCGCCGCTTTGCTTATCAGATAAAAATCTTACGAGTTTTACAAAGTATCTCTCGGGAAAAATATGATGAGAAAGTATCGGCTTCTCTGGTTTATGGCTTTTTGTCAGCAGTAGCAGTCAATTTCTTTTTTCAACCAGGACACGTTTACTCCAGTGGTGCTACAGGTCTGGCACAGATTATCTCTGCCTTGAGTCATCACTGGTTTGGCTTTTACATTCCGATATCGCTAACCTTTTATGCTATTAATTTTCCGTTGATGATTTTGGCTTGGTATCAGATTGGACATAAATTTACGGTCTTTACTTTTATCACAGTATCCATGAGTTCCCTCTTTATCCAGCTTGTACCAGTTGTGACCTTGACAGAGGATCCCATTATCAACGCCCTTTTTGGGGGTGTTGTCATGGGCTTGGGGATTGGTTTTGCGCTCCGTAACAATATTTCTAGCGGAGGTACAGATATCGTCAGTCTGACCATTCGAAAGAAAACGGGTAAGAATGTCGGTAGTATTTCTTTCTTGGTAAATGGGATGATTATGCTGATAGCAGGTTTGACCTTTGGTTGGAAATACGCCCTCTACTCCATGATTACCATCTTTGTCTCCAGTCGTGTGACAGACGCGGTCTTTACCAAGCAAAAACGAATGCAGGCCATGATTGTGACCAATAATCCTGATAAGGTAATCGCAAAAATCCATAAAAAATTGCACCGCGGAGCAACTATGATCCACGATGCAGAAGGAACTTATAATCATGAAAGAAAAGCAGTCTTGATTACAGTTATCACACGAGCAGAGTTTAATGATTTTAAACACATCATGAAACAAGTTGATCCGACAGCCTTTGTCTCTGTATCCGAAAATGTCCACATCCTAGGACGATTCGTAGAAACAGACAATTAGACATGAAAAACCAGCTCTGTGTACTGACCCCAAAAAGTTAGACAAATAATTTAAGTGAAGGATTTAGTTCTGTATTGCACAGGGCTAAGTCCTTTTAGTTTGACCTTAATTCGTTTGTTGTTGTAGTAATCAATATAGTCCACAATAGCTTGTTCCAATTGCTTAAACGACTGAAACGCCTTCTCATAACCATAAAACATTTCCGATTTCAAAATGCCAAAGAAAGATTCCATCATACCGTTGTCTGGGCTGTTACCTTTACGTGACATAGATGTTTGGATTCCCTTACTCTACTCTCTAAAAACCTGTGATAAGAATCGTGTTGGCATTGCCATCCTTGATCACTATGGAGACTCGTATTCTCATAGTATTTATCTGTAAAGTCTTGCTCCAGCATAGATTTCACTTGTTCTAAATTAGGAGAACAAGAAAGATTACAGGCGATAATTTCGCTATTAAAGCCATTTAAAACTGGCGATAAATACAATTTCTGTGTGCTATTTGGAATGGCAAACTCTGTCACATCCGTATAGCACTTTTCCATTGGCCTTGATGCTTCAAACTGACGTTGAATCAGATTCTCTGCTTTCTTGCCAATCTCTCCTTGGTAGGAAGAATACTTTCGTTTACGGCGAATTCGAGCATTTAAACCAAGGATTTTCATCAGACGTTGAACTTTCTTATGATTCACTACAAAACCACGATTTCTTAGTTCAAGAGTAATTCTCCGATAGCCATAATTTTCTTTATGGTCATTATAAATGGCCTGAATTTCGATTTTAAGCTCTTTATCTTTGTCAAGCCCATCTAGTTGCTTCAACTGATAGTGGTAAGTTGAGCAAGGTAAACGAGCCGCTTCAAGAAGTAAATCTAGTCGAAATCCTCCTGAAGCCATTTCTCTAACTGTTTCTGCTTTTCTCGCTCTAAGGCTTCGTCCCTTTCCTCCAACTCTTTTAACTTTTTTAGGTAGGCCACCTCAGTCCGTAAGCGTTCATTCTCCTCTTGGAGTCGTTCTAATTCTGTCATTTCTTCCCAAGTTTTCTTCCGTTTACGTCCCATTTTAGGTACTCTCCCTCTTGTTTTCTCAACAATAGTATACCCGTTTTTCTTGTATTGTGCCAGCCAATTTGAAAGCATTCCTTGGTTTGGGAGGGCATAATCAAGACTAACACTTCTTTGCGAACGTCCTTCCAACAGAACTTTCTCAACCATTTCTTGTTTTAATTCAGGAGAATAGTAACGATCAATCAATTTAATCATAGATCTAAGATTAGAATTGTTTATCCCAAATTTATTTGAAAGCTTCTCTAGGCTATATCCTTGTTTTCTAAGTTCATAGATCTGAACTTTATCTTCATAACTCAATTTCATAATAAAGACACCCCAAAAGTTAGATTTTTTCTGTCTAACTTTTGGGGTGCAGTTTACTGGGGCTGGTCTTTATTTTTCAATAATTTTGTGCCCAATCAACTGGCGGTAACAAATTTGTTTATTGTTTTTGGCATCGTTGATGATCTGGAGAATGGTTTCAAAGGAAACACGTCCAAGTTCCAAGCTATTGATATCCACATAGGCTGCCAAGTTCAGTTTAGGGTTGACCGAGTCAAAGCTGAGGACAGGGACATCCAGTTGGTGTTTTGCGATGTAATCACAGACCCCTGCAGCAAGAAGGCTATCAATAGTAATAATAGCATCAATATTTGGATCATGTTCGAAGAGAAGTTTACTAAAGCGATAACCATTATCTTCAAGAAATTCGGTCGCAAAGTAGGTCAGATTTGGATCAATAGGAAGTTGGTATTGTTTAAGAGCTAACTCATAACCCATTAGACGATCTTGTGTTACGAAAAGTTTTTTGGTTCCTCCGATAAAAGCAATTCGCTTGCATCCTTTTTTGATGAAATATTCTGTCGCATCAAAACCAGCCTGGACATTGTCATTATCAACAAGCGGAATGAAGGGAGATAGAGATTTACCTAAGATAAGGAAAGGAAATTGCTCATCGGCTACTAGTTTAACCAAAGGATCCTCTTCTTGGGCATAGAGGAAAATCAAACCATCTACACGCTTACCATAGACCATCTGGGAAATAGCTTTGAGCCGCTCTTTTGCATCTTTCCCCGTTGCAATCTGAATAGCATAGTGGTTCTCAGATGCCACTTGGGCAATCCCTCTTAGGACAGATGGGAAGAAAGGATTTTGGTAAAAGGCATCCGAGTCATCAGGAAGCACCAGGCCGATAACCTGAGTATAGCTACTTACCAAGCTACGAGCATTGAGGTTGGGATGGTAGTTGAGCTCCTTCATCGCCTTGCGAACTCGTTTTTTGGTTTCATCACTAATCGTTGATTTGTTTTGAATAACGCGGGTAACAGTTGAAGGTGAGACACCTGCTGCCTTGGCCACGTCTTTAATCGTAACGGGCATAAAAATCTCCTATTTATGATAATCTGGATCACGGAAGTGTGTCTTGTAAAAAATAGTGACCAGATAAAGAACAAAAAGAATGTTTTGTACAGTGACAAGGGTTGACATATTTTGGCCGAAAAGTCCCAAAATAAGCGTAACCAGAGTGGGCAATCCTAAACAGTTCAAGATAAAATGATAGCACTCTTTAAAAGTCCTAAATGAAAAGAGGCGTGATTTTTTGGTGATATAAAGGAGAAGACTAGCTCCAAGAGAGACAATGAAGAAATTCAATCCAAAGAGAAAGCTTGCACCGAGAACGAGAAAGAGACTGATATAGACCCGGTTTTGTTGGTACCAGTCTTTAGAAATGGCCTGGGTTAGATCTTCCTTACTCTGGAAACTCTCCGTTTGAATCGCGTGGTAGCGAATGCGAGTCAGTTCCTTACTTTCCTTACTGATGACGAGTTCTTCCGTATCAAAATGAAGTTGCAAGTCCTTTGGCAATTCTTTGTTTTGGCTCGGGCCAATCAAAAGAGAAGGCTGTTGATTCTTAGTGCCTAAGTAGTTCAGCTTTCCATCAACGATTTGTGCATTCTCTGATAAGTCCATGATCGCTTCATCTGTCAGTGGAGTGTAGACATTATCGATAAAGGTATCCAGTGGATACGTTTCCTGAGAGCTGTTTTGAATGGCAATCGGAACCATAGACAAGCTAATTAAGAAAATACTGGTAAAAATCAATTGAAACCAGTTGAGGCCGAAACGTTTTGATAGGGGTTTGCGAAATCCCCAGATACTAGAGAAATACGAGAATGGATATGGAAGCATAGGCATCTTTCTAAAAGTGTTTTCTATATGAGTATTATTATATAGAGAAATGTGCTTTATTTCAAGTCTAGGAGATAAATTGCTTGTTGCAAGAATATTATTTACAGTAACAATCGCTAATACTCAATGAAAATCAAAGAGCAAACTAGGAAGCTAGCCGCAGGTTGCTCAAAGCACAGCTTTGAGGTTGGAGATAAAGCTGACGTGGTTTGAAGAGATTTTCGAAGAGTATAAAATGAAAAAGGGTGGCGGGGATAAATTATCCCTTGTCGCCACCACTTGTAAGTCCTGAAACAAAGTTCTTTTGTAGGAAGAAGAAGAGAATACAGATTGGAAGGGCGATGAGGATAGCACCTGCTGAGAAGTAGGCGATCTTCATGTTTTTCACATTGCTAACGAAGGTCTGGAGACCAACGGCAACAGTAAAGTATTCTTTCTCACGAAGCAAGAAACTAGAGAGGATGTAATCCCCGAAAGGTCCCATGAAGGCCCAGAGGGCTTGTACAGCCACCATTGGGCGAACGAGCGGAAGGACAATTTGCCAGAAGCGACGGAAGTGTCCTGCACCATCTAGTTTTGCAGATTCGTCAAGAGACATTGGTACGGTATCGAAGTAACCTTTCATGAGCCAAGCATTCATCGGAATACCTCCACCGACGTAGAGGAAGATGAGGAACCAGCTATGGTTAAGGGCGTTCAACATAAGCGCCATAACGAAGAAGGCGGTCAATGCGGCCATGGTTGGCACCATTTGGATAATCAAGAAGAAGACCAAACTTTGTTTACGAGCCAAGAAGTTGTAACGGCTGTAGGCATAACCAGCCAGTACGATGATACTTGTTTGAACAGCCATTGTGATAAAGGCAATAATCAAAGTATTAAGGTACCAAGTGCCATACAAGGTTTCGGTGAAGAGCCCTTTAAAGTTATCAAAATTGAAGTCGATGTTAGTATCTAGTTTAAAGGCTGCGACGTTACCTGCTTTAAAGGCTGACATGATGGTAATCAAAAGTGGATAGATAATAACAATTGATAGGCCAATCAAGTAGAGGTAAGTGAGGGTTTGAGTCAGTCTACGTTTGAGTTTGATTGAGTTATTCATCTTAGACGTCCTCCATATCAAATGCGTGTAGTTTCTTGAATGCGATCATAGAGATAGAGATGACAATGATGGAGATAATCAAGGTAACAGCTGCCGCCATAGAGTATTGAGGAGATGTACCTGTTGTCAAACGGTAAATCCATGAGATCAAGATATCAGTTGAACCGGCTCCGCCTCCGACAGTACCAGGGCCTCCACCATTGAAGAGGTACATGATAGAGAAGTTGTTAAAGTTGAAGGTGTATTGGCTGATCAATGTTGGAGCTGCAACAGCTAAAATCATAGGGAAAGTGATGTTGCGGAATTTTTGCCAAGCATTGGCACCATCGATGTAAGCCGCTTCGTAGAGGTCGTTAGGAATAGACTGTAAGATACCCAAGGTCAAAACGTAGATGTATGGGAATCCTAGCCAACCCTGCATCATAATCAAGGCAATCTTAGTCCAAGTAGGATCTGTTTTCCAAGGGATAAGAGCTCCATCTAGGAAAGGAAGGACCTTAGACAAAAGAGGCAAGACTTGTGTGTTGATAGCACCAACACTATCATTAAACATGTTTGAGAATGTCAAGATAGTGATGAAGGCTGGGACAGCCCAAGGAAGAAGGAAAATAACACCGAAGATACGTTTTCCTTTGATAAATGGTTGATTGGTAACGATTGCTGTAAAGATACCAATGACGATCTGCAAGGTAGAAGCAGCCAAGGCCCAAATAATGGTCCAAGAAAGAACAGAACCAAAGGCAGAACGGAAGGTACTCAAGCTCCAGATATTTGTGAAGTTCGTTAAACCAACCCAGTCCAACAATTTGTTTGGTGGCAAGTGTTGGAAGTCATAGTTTGTAAAGGCGATCATCAAGGTTACGATAACAGGAAAGATAATCGCAAAGGTCATCGCTACATACGATGGGATAATCAAAAGGTATGGGAATCCATTCTCATAAATGCCCTTAAGCATATCCTTGAAGGTATAAGCTACAGGAATACCATTGTTGATACGTTTAGCAGTCGTATGTGCGTCCTTGATATTAAAGATATAAAAGAGCAAGTAAACGACAACAAAGATAGAGTGAAAAGCGCCACGAATCAGCATGAACAGTGAATTATCACGACCGGGCTTTTCACCAAGTGTGATTAAATTGCTCAATTCAGGGCTTGCAAGTGTTAGAAAATACAGAACAAATAAAACGGTAACACCAAGGAAAATAAATCCTTTAGCTTTTTGTTTGTTATAAATTTGTCCTAAACCAGGAATGATTGACAGCAAGGCTGCTTTGCGAGGCTGTTGTTTTTCCATGATTACTCCTTTCATAGGATGCGAGATAAAACTCGGATTCGATCGTAAGATACGTGCGTATGATAATGAGCGTATCTATAAATTCAAAGGGGGATTTTGCTTCCACCCCCCTTGAACAAATCAACTATTCACCAAATTTTTGTTTGATTGTGTCCTTAATCAATGTTACAGCATCGTTAGCAGCTGTTTTCGCATCTTTCGTACCACTTACAGCTTCAAAGAGCATTGTTTTAGCTGGGTCCCAAACAGCTGACATTTGTGAGATGTTTGGCATTGGTTGAGCGTTCTTGAACTGTTCAATCACGGCTGTTGTCAACTCATCTTTTTTGCCTTCAGCATAAGTACGAGCTTCAGTATTAGCTGGGATTTCGTTTGTAGCGTCGTAGAACGCTTTTTGTTGTTCAGTTGATACAAGGAAGTCTACAAATTTTTGAGCTCCTTCAAGGTTCTTAGTGCTTGCTGGAATAACCCAAGCTTTACCACCACCAAATGTTTCATAGTTTTTACCGTTTGGAAGAGTTGGGATAGTCGCAACACCGTAGTTTACTTTAGCATCTTTGAATGCCTGAGCTTTCCAAGGACCATCGATGATAGCAGCAGTTTTACCTTCTTGGAATTGAGTTTGGATTAAGTTTGGAGCTCCTTCAGTATCTTGCATACCTTTAGGCCATTTTTCATACCAAGATTTAGCATAGTTGATAGCTGTAATTGAACCTTCGTTTGCAAGTCCGATATCTTTAGGATCTTTACCGTTTTGGCCAAATACATAACCGCCATTACCAGCAAGAAGTCCGTATGAGTAGTAGAAGTTTGTCCAGTCAGCTAGGAAGGCAGTAGTTTTGCCATCTTCACCGGCGAAAGCGTATTTGCTGTCTTTAGCAAGGTTTTCCAAATCAGCAAATGTTTTAGGAGCTTCTTTAAGCAAATCTTTGTTATAGTACAAAACGAGTGATTCGATGACAGCTGGAGCACCGTAGACTTTACCGCCAACAGTTACAAGTGATTTTGTTTTATCGTCTGTTTTCGCACCATCACTAAGAGTTACTTCTGAAAGTTGTCCGTCAGTACCAAGGCTACCTACACGGTCGTATGGAGCCATCATAACGTCAGCAGCCTTACCAGATTGGTTGTCTAGAGAAAGGTTGTCAAGACCACCCATTTGGTCCCCTGTTTTGATAGTAACTTTTACGCCAGATTCCTTTTCATAAGCTTTTGCAGCAGATTCAGCGAAGGCTTTATATTGGTCTTCAACGTAGAAAGTAAGTTCTTTTGCTTCTGAAGAGCTAGTATCAGCAGCTTTGTCAGCAGATTTGCTTCCGCAAGCTACCAAAAGCAAGCTAGCTAGAGTAGCAGTTCCGAGCACAGCAGCGCTCTTCATGAATTTAGATGACATAGTGTATTCCTCCTAAAGAATAACAGTTATAATTTATTCGGGAAACGCAAACGTTTTCCTTCATGAGCTTAGTATAGCACAAATAGAAAACGGTTGCAAGGTTTTTTTGAAAAAATTTTAAAAAATTTTTAAGGTTTGGAAGTGGATATGATTGCCTTTAATAGGAAGAAAACATCCTAAACGCTGATTTTCTTATTTTGTGAAAACCAAGGGAAACGATTGCGTTAATTTAGCCCGATTTTCAGAAAATATAGGAGATGTTCGGAATGAATTATCTTAAATCAGAAAATCTTTAAAAATTTTTTCGCTTATTTCGTAAAATATCAGTGGAAATAAGTTTTAGTTAGATAAAAATAATTCAAAAAAAATTTTAAAAACGCTTGCATTTGTCTTTGAAATACGCTATACTTAATTCAACGCAAACGTTTGCGCCTTAATTGCGCAGCGTTTTATAACAAACACATGAGGTGCTATTATGAAAAAACGTCAAAGTGGTGTGTTGATGCACGTCTCTTCTCTGCCAGGAGCATACGGGATTGGATCATTTGGTCAGACTGCCTATGATTTCGTTGATTTCTTGGTTCGTACGAAGCAACGTTACTGGCAAATCCTCCCTCTTGGGACAACAAGCTATGGAGATTCTCCATACCAATCATTCTCAGCCTTTGCTGGAAATACGCATTTTATCGACCTTGATATCTTGGTAGAGCAAGGCTTGCTCGAAGCTAGTGACCTTGAAGGTGTTGACTTTGGTAGCGATGCATCTGAAGTTGACTATGCGAAGATTTATTACGCACGTCGTCCGCTTTTAGAAAAAGCAGTTAAACGCTTCTTGGAAGTGGGTGATGTCAAAGATTTTGAGAAGTTTGCTCAAGATAACCAATCATGGCTCGAACTCTTCGCAGAGTATATGGCTATCAAAGAGCATTTTGACAATCTTGCTTGGACAGAATGGCCAGATGCAGATGCTCGTGCGCGTAAAGCTTCAGCACTTGAAAGCTACCGTGAGAAATTGGCAGACAAGTTGGTTTACCACCGTGTGACTCAATATTTCTTCTTCCAACAATGGTTGAAATTGAAAGCCTACGCTAACGACAACCACATCGAAATTGTTGGAGACATGCCTATCTACGTTGCGGAAGATTCAAGCGACATGTGGGCAAATCCACATCTCTTCAAGACAGATGCCACTGGTAAAGCAACCTGCATCGCAGGTTGCCCACCAGATGAGTTTTCTGCCACTGGTCAGCTTTGGGGAAACCCAATCTACGACTGGGAAGCAATGGACAAAGACGGTTACAAATGGTGGATTGAACGCTTGCGCGAAAGCTTCAAGATCTACGATATCGTTCGTATCGACCACTTCCGTGGCTTTGAATCTTACTGGGAAATCCCTGCTGGTTCCGATACAGCGGCCCCTGGTAAATGGGTGAAAGGCCCAGGCTATAAGCTTTTTGCAGCCGTTAAGGAAGAGCTTGGTGAGCTAAACATCATCGCGGAAGACCTTGGTTTCATGACAAATGAAGTGATTGAGTTACGTGAACGTACTGGCTTTCCAGGAATGAAGATTCTTCAATTCGCCTTCAACCCAGAAGACGAAAGTATCGATAGTCCACACTTGGCACCTGCCAACTCTGTTATGTACACAGGAACACACGATAACAATACGGTTCTTGGTTGGTACCGTAATGAAATCGACGATCCAACTCGTGAATACATGGCTCGTTACACGAACCGTAAAGAGTACGAAACAGTGCCACACGCAATGCTTCGCACAGTCTTTTCATCCGTTAGCTTCATGGCTATTGCAACCATGCAAGACTTGCTAGAACTAGATGAGTCAGCTCGCATGAACTACCCATCTACTCTTGGCGGAAACTGGTCTTGGCGTATGACTGAAGATCAATTGACTCCTGCTGTCGAGCAAGAATTGCTTGATTTTACAACCATCTATCGCCGTGAAAATAAAGACTTGAAGCCAAAAGAAGTTCAAAAAGCAGAATCCTAATCATACTGAAAGCGTGCTTACACAAGTAGGCTTTCCTCTATTTACAATTATTGTTGAAACAAAAGGAGACTCTCAACATGGAATCATTACAAAAATATGTGATTGATCATCATCAAAAAACAATTGCTGAATGTTCAAACGAAGAATTATACATTGCCTTGCTCAACTACACCAAGCAAGCTAGTGCGCAAAAGAAATTAAATACTGGTAAGAAAAAAGTTTACTATATCTCAGCTGAATTCTTGATCGGTAAACTCTTGTCTAACAACTTGATTAACCTTGGTCTTTATGACGACGTTAAGAAAGAACTTGCTGATGCAGGTAAAGAGTTGATCGAAATCGAAGAAGTCGAATTGGAACCATCTCTAGGGAATGGTGGTTTGGGACGTTTGGCAGCCTGCTTTATTGACTCAATCGCTACACTTGGTCTGAACGGTGACGGTGTTGGTTTGAACTACCACTTTGGTCTTTTCCAACAAGTTCTTAAAAACAACCAACAAGAAACGGTTCCTAACGCTTGGTTGACTGACCAAAACTGGTTGGTTCGCTCAAGTCGTAGCTACCAAGTGCCATTTGCGCACTTTACATTGACATCTACTCTTTACGATATCGATGTGCCTGGTTACAAAACAGCAACTAAAAACCGTTTGCGTTTGTTTGACTTGGATTCAGTTGATTCTTCAATCATCCAAGATGGTATCAACTTTGACAAGACAGACATCGCTCGTAACTTGACTCTTTTCCTTTACCCAGATGATAGTGATCGTCAAGGTGAATTGCTCCGTATCTTCCAACAATACTTCATGGTTTCAAACGGTGCGCAATTGATCATCGACGAAGCAATTGAAAAAGGAAGCAACTTGCATGACCTTGCTGACTACGCAGTTGTCCAAATCAACGATACTCACCCATCAATGGTGATCCCTGAGTTGATCCGTCTTTTGACTGCTCGTGGTATCGAACTTGACGAAGCCATCTCAATCGTTCGCAGCATGACAGCCTACACTAACCACACCATCCTTGCTGAAGCCCTTGAAAAATGGCCACTTGAATTCTTGCAAGAAGTGGTTCCACACTTGGTACCAATCATTGAAGAATTGGACCGTCGTGTGAAGGCAGAATACAAAGATCCAGCTGTCCAAATCATCGACGAGAGCGGACGTGTTCACATGGCTCACATGGATATCCACTACGGATACAGTGTTAACGGGGTAGCAGCACTCCACACTGAAATCCTGAAGAACTCTGAGTTGAAAGCCTTCTATGATATTTATCCAGAAAAATTCAACAATAAAACAAACGGTATCACTTTCCGTCGTTGGCTCATGCATGCTAACCCACGCTTGTCTCACTATCTAGACTATATTATTGGACGTGGTTGGCACCATCAAGCAGAAGAGCTACAAAATCTAATGTTTTATGAAGACAAAGCTGCTGTCAAAGAAAAATTGGAAGATATCAAAGCTCACAACAAACGTAAATTGGCTCGTCATTTGAAAGAGCACCAAGGTGTTGAAATCAATACAAACTCTATCTTTGATATCCAAATTAAACGTCTTCACGAGTACAAACGTCAACAAATGAACGCTTTGTATGTGATTCACAAATACCTTGATATCAAGGCTGGCAACATCCCTGCTCGCCCAATCACAGTGCTCTTTGGTGGTAAAGCAGCTCCTGCCTACACAATTGCCCAAGACATCATTCACTTGATCCTTTGCTTGTCAGAAGTGATTGCAAATGATCCAAAAGTAGCACCACACTTGCAAGTAGTTATGGTTGAAAACTACAACGTTACTGCAGCAAGCTTCTTGATTCCAGCATGTGACATTTCTGAACAAATTTCACTTGCATCTAAAGAAGCTTCAGGTACTGGTAACATGAAATTCATGTTGAACGGAGCTTTGACTCTTGGTACTATGGACGGAGCTAACGTGGAAATTGCTGAGTTGGTTGGCGACGACAACATCTACATCTTTGGAGAAGATTCAGAAACTGTTATTGACCTTTACGCAAAAGCAGCTTACAAGTCAAGCGAATTCTACGCACGCAAAGCCATCAAACCATTGGTTGACTTCATCGTCAGCGACGCTGTTCTTGCAGTAGGTAAGAAAGAACGCTTGGAACGTCTTCACAAGGAATTGATCAACAAAGACTGGTTCATGACTCTCCTTGACTTGGAAGACTACATCAAGGTGAAAGAGCAAATGCTTGCTGACTACGAAAACCGTGACGCATGGTTGGATAAAGTCATCGTCAACATTGCCAAAGCAGGATTCTTCTCATCTGACCGTACAATTGCTCAGTACAACGAAGATATCTGGCACTTGAACTAATAATTACATAATTTAAACCCGTACCTTGAAGGTGCGGGTTTTGTCTTATCTGAAAGTTTTATTTACAGTGCTTTCCCAACCAAAATCTCTGCTTCGATGGTAATCTCAGTCAACTGACTCCAGTCAATCTTGCTTTGGTCAACGTGAAAGAGGAGAGGCGTCATGGCAAGCAGAGCTTGGCGTTGCTCTGCTGTGATAGGTTTTGTTAAAGAAGCAATCTGACGAAATTGGGTGCTGAAATGTTCCTGGAAATGTTCTTTGATATCTTGATTAGAATAGTCCTTCTTTGTCAGCTGGTCCTGCACCATTTGACGGATTTCTTTGAGGTGATTTTCGGTTGGGATGACCTTGATCAAAATACCGTCTTTGGATAAAACGCGACGGAATTCCCCATAGTTGGCAGGCGAGAAGATATCAAGCAGGATATCCATGCTGGCGTCTTTTATAGGAAGACGAGCCAGGTCGCCGACAAACCAGTTGACCGCCCAGTTTGGTTCGCTCTTGGCAGCGATTTGAACGGAATCTTTTGAAATATCAAAGGCGTAAAAGGTTTTGTCAGAGTGACTTTCTTGGAGCTTGCGAGAGTAGAAGCCTTCGCCACAACCGATATCCAAGACTGTTTTTGCGGATGGTTTAGTGGCTAGTAAGTCGGAGATACCTTCTAAGATAGCCTGATAAAAGCCAGCCTCTAGGATTTCTTGGCGGTTTTGAAAGTTTTCCTTGTCGTAGTTGGCAGATTGCTTGATTTGAGGAGCCAAGTTGACATAGCCAAATTTTGCCAAGTCAAAAGAATGACGATTGCTACACTTGAGACTGCTCTCTACTAAGGTTAGATTTTCTTGGCAGATAGGACAGGCAAAGGCAGTCGCAGCAGCGAAGCGCTGAAGTTTGGGTTTGAGATTTGTATTCATAGTTTAAGTGTATCAAAAGAGGCAAGTGAAAGCAACTTTAGGAGCAAGTAGATGGGAGATTCAGTAGAAATAAAACTAATTCTCCAATTTATAAAATGAAATTGCTTTTATATCTAAATTGCTATATAATAATGATAAGGAGGAAATAAGTATGTTAAAAGAAGTATTAACCGTTGCAAAAGTTGCGAAAAAATCTTCATTATTTTTGGGTGGTGTCGCATTTGGTACCCTTGGTTTGAAAATCTTAGCAAGTAAGGAAGCTAAAAAAGGTTATTCTAAAGCTTTGGCTAAGGCTTACAAGTTGAAAGACGAGCTAGATGCATCTGTTTCTGTTGTGAAACAACATGGAGACGATGTTTTGCAAGATGCTAAATATTTGTATGAGCAAGAGAAAAAAGAAGAGCAATTAGATAGCCTTATAGGAGAATAATATGTCTTTTAAAGTGCTATATAGAGGATATCAACATATCCGACTATCATCTTCTTTTTCACTTACCTTGGATATTCAAGACTATCTTCGTTCCTTGGCGAGAGATGAGAAGGGAATTGAGTCTATCCAGTTTTACATGGATCAACAGCACTTTACCCTACGTATAAAAGAAGGCTTCTCTGTATTAGACAATGCAGAAGCCTTTTTAAAAAGGATTGATAAAGGGAAAGTTTCTGAGTTGATGACTCTTCCTGTTCGTAGAGAAGAGAGTGCCTATTCTATCGTTTCAGGTGCAGCGATTAAGCGTGTGCTTTTTCGTAGTCTTGTGCCGTCTCCTATTCGCTATATATGGACTTGTTATCAGGCTTTTGGATATGTTAAAGAAGCCTATCAAACACTAGCGCGTAAGGAACTAACGATGGAAGTCTTGGACTGTTCGGCTATTTTATTGTCTTTGTTTATGAACCAATCCAAGACTGCCAGCAACATCATGTTTATGCTTGATTTGGGGAATCATTTAGATCAGTGGTCCTTGAAAAAAACTGCAACAGATTTAGAACAGAGTCTTCTTGCAAAAGAGAGCGATGTATTCTTAGTACAGGGCGATACGGTCGTTAGTATCAAGAGTTCCGATGTTCAAATAGGAGATGTCTTGGTCCTATCTCAAGGAAATGAAATTCTGTTTGATGGACAAGTAGTTTCAGGTTTAGGTATGGTCAACGAAAGTTCCTTGACGGGAGAGAGTTTTCCAGTTGAAAAAAGAGAGTCTGATTCGGTTTGTGCAAACACAGTCTTGGAAACTGGGGAGCTACGCATTCGTGTAACCGATAATCAGATGAACAGCCGTATTTTACAGCTGATTGAGTTGATGAAGAAATCTGAAGAAAACAAGAAAACTAAACAACGCTATTTCATCAAGATGGCGGACAAGGTCGTCAAATATAATTTCTTGGGGGCTGGTCTGACTTACTTATTAACAGGTTCTTTTTCTAAGGCTATTTCATTCCTATTGGTTGATTTCTCCTGCGCTTTGAAAATCTCTACTCCTGTAGCTTATTTGACAGCTATCAAAGAGGGGTTGAACCGTGAAATGGTGATTAAGGATGGGGATGTTCTAGAGAAATATCTGGAAGTTGATACTTTCTTGTTTGATAAGACAGGAACAATCACAACTAGTTATCCTATAGTTGAAAAGGTGTTACCTTTTGGGGACTATAGTGAGGAAGATATTCTCAGAATCAGTGCCTGTCTTGAGGAACACATTTATCATCCTATTGCTAATGCCATTGTCAAACAAGCCGAGATAGAGGGGATTGAACATGAGGAAATGCATGGGAAACTCCAATATATCGCAAGTAAGGGAATCAAATCCCATATAGATGGCCAACCAGTTGTTATTGGAAATTATGTCTTGATGCAGGATGAGCAGATTCATATTAGTTTGGAACAACATGCTTTGATTGAAGAGTACAAGAATCACTACAATCTCTTATTCTTAGCCTACCAGAATGAATTGATTGGAATGTTCTGCATTCATACTCCTTTGAGAAAAGAAGCAAAAGCAGCCTTGGAGAAACTTAAGGCACAAGGGAAAAAATTGATTCTGGCAACAGGGGACACCTTGGTTAGAACAGAGGAATTAGTCAAAGATTTGCCCTTTGATCAGGTCTATACAGACTTGAAACCTGATGGGAAATTTGAGTTAGTAGAGGAACTGCAGAAAGCAGGTCACACTATTTTGATGGTTGGAGATGGATTGAATGACTCAGCGGCTCTAACCCTATCAGATATCGGTGTGGTGATGAATGAAAGCGCAGATATTTCTAAGCAGATGAGTGATATCTTATTGTTAGATAATCGCTTGGATTTCTTCCAAGAGTTGGATTCGCTATCATCATCTTTGCAAATACTCATCAAGAAGAATATTCAAGATACCGTTGTCGTAAATAGTAGTTTGATTGGCTTTGGCTTGTTTAATTGGCTCAGTCCTTCAAATCTCTCTATCTTACATAATCTAACAACCTTGCGCATTGTCTTGCGTAGTCTGTCTATTAAAAATAGATAGATGAGAGTTATTAACAGCAAAAAGGAGTTACCTTTCTCGAGGTTAACTCCTTTGTTTATAGATAAATGTTGAACAGTTTAGTAAGTCAATACAAAGTATTTTTTCTTACCACGACGGATAACAGTGAGTTCGTTCTCTAACTTATCTGCGTCATTCAAGACATAGTCAAGGTCTTGGATACGATCACCGTTGACGTAGATAGCTCCATTTTGAACATCCTCGCGGGCTTGACGTTTTGAATTAACCACACCAGAAGATACGAGGAGTTCTACGATGTTGTGATTTTCGTCTGCCTGTACTTGGTAGTTTGGCACTCCACGAAGTCCTTGTTTGAGTTCTTTGACAGAAAGGTTTTTGATGTTTCCAGCAAAGAGTTGCTCAGTGATGTTGAGGGCTTCTTTGTAGGCTTCTTCTCCGTGGACAAGAGTCACGACTTCACGAGCCAAGACTTTTTGAGCCAAGCGTTCATGAGGAGCAGCCTCAAACTGCTTGCGGATGTCTTCAATCTCATCTAGTGACAAGAAAGTAAAGATTTTCAAGAAGCGAACAGCGTCAGCGTCCATGACATTCATCCAGAATTGGTACATTTCGTATGGAGAAGTCTTTTCAGGGTTGAGCCAAACAGCGTTTCCTTCTGATTTACCAAATTTCTTACCAGTCGCATCTGTGATAAGGGGAACTGTAATCACGTGGCCTGTCTTGTCAGCCTTACGACGAAGCAATTCGGTACCTGCGGTCATATTTCCCCACTGGTCAGAACCACCGATTTGTAGTGTTACGTTGTGCTCTTGGTTAAGGACGTAGAAGTCGTACCCTTGCATGATTTGGTAGGCAAACTCAGTGTAAGAAATCCCTGTTTCGATCCGTTTCTTCACAGACTCCTTGCTCATCATGTAGTTGACAGTGAAGTATTTTCCGACATCACGGAGGAAGTCAATGAAGCTGATGCTGCCAAACCAGTCGTAGTTGTTGACCATGACAGCTTTATTTTCCCCATTTTCAAAGTCAAGAAAACGAGAAAGTTGTCCTTGGATAGACTTGACCCAGCCCTCTACTGTGTCTTTTGTTTGGAGACTACGCTCAGCATCTTTGAAGGACGGATCTCCGATGAGACCTGTAGCACCGCCAACGAGCGCATAAGGTTTGTGACCTGCTAGTTGCAAACGACGACTTGTCAAGATTGCGACAAGGTGACCGAGGTGAAGGCTGTCAGCAGTTGGATCGTAGCCAGTATAATAAGAAACTTGACCTTCTTCTAGGGCTTTACGCAAAGCTTCTTCATCAGTCGTTTGAAAAATCAAACCACGCTCTTTTAGCTCATCAAAAATGTGCATGTGTCTTTTCTCCTTTATAAAATATTGTTTCTACCTATTGTATCACAAACTTGATTAATAGCCTAGTGGAATAGGGAAGAAAGTGGCTATTTTATTGAAAGTTTTCCTTTTATGGTATAATAGAGAAAGCGAGGACATTCATGAAAGAAAGAATTGATGAATTAAAAACAAAAATGCTGCATTTTTTCCAGCAGCTAATACAACGAATTGCAAAATGGAAGAAAAGACTAGCAGATAAGAAAATCGATAAAAAGGCGACCTCTTCTGATAAGGTTAGAAGGGCAGGATCTAATTTTGCTAAGGTTTTGAGTGGGTTTAAAATAGTCTTTAATACTCTCTTTATCCTAGGTTTTATCGGTGGACTGTTTGGTGCTGGGGTGGCTATGGGTTATGGAGTTGCCCTATTTGACAAGGCCCAAGTCCCTCAAGCAGAAGAGTTGGTCAAGCAAGTGAAGGATATTGCCTCTATCTCAGAAATCACTTATTCTGACGGCAGTACCATTGCCTCGATTGAGGGCGATTTGTTGCGCACTTCAGTCGCTTATGATGCTATTTCGGATAATCTTAAAAAGGCTATCATTGCGACAGAGGACGAGAATTTCAACGAGCACAAGGGAGTTGTGCCTAAGGCCGTTATTCGTGCGACCTTGGGAACTTTTGTTGGTCTGGGGTCATCCAGTGGTGGTTCGACCTTGACGCAGCAGGTTATCAAGCAGCAAGTGGTGGGGGATGCTCCAACTCTAGCTCGTAAGGCTAAAGAAATCATTGATGCTCTGGCTTTAGAGCGGGCTATGGGTAAGGATGAGATTTTAACAACCTACCTCAACATAGCTCCTTTTGGTCGCAATCACAAAGGTCAGAATATTGCAGGTGCCCAGCAGGCTGCAGAAGGGATCTTTGGGGTTAAGGCTTCGGATCTAACGGTCCCTCAAGCAGCCTTTATCGCAGGATTGCCACAGAGCCCAATCAGTTACTCCCCTTATGAATCTGACGGTAGTATGAAGAGCGAGGAGGATTTGGCTCTGGGGGTCAAACGGGCTAGAGATGTTCTCTATAATATGTACCGGACAGGGGCTCTAAGTCAGGAAGATTACGACAAGTACAAGGATTATGACTTTAAGAAAGACTTCCTACCATCTGGTAGTGTCAGTGGTACTTCGCGTGACTATCTCTACTTCGCAACCTTGGCAGAAGCTACTGATCGGATGTATGACTACCTGATTCAGAGAGATAATGTTTCTGTACAAGAGCAAAAGAATGAATCCATCCAGAAAGCTTATCGTGATTTAGCGACTAAGGAAATTGAAAATGGTGGATATAAGATTACGACGACTATCAATAAAAATATTCATGCTGCGATGCAAAATGCGGTTGCTACCTACGGCTATCTGCTAGATGATTCGACAGGCCAGCCTGAGGTGGGGAATGTCCTCATGGATAACCAAACAGGAGCTATTCTTGGATTTGTCGGTGGTCGCAATTATCAAAAAAATCAGAATAACCACGCTATCGACACAAAACGTTCTCCTGCTTCGACTACTAAGCCGATATTGGCTTACAGTATTGCCATTGACCAGGGTCTGATGGGAAGTGCAAGTATCTTATCAAACTATCCGACCAACTTTTCAAACGGCAATCCTATCATGTATGTCAATAGTCCTGGTACGGGCATGATGACATTGGGAGAAGCCCTTAACTACTCATGGAATATCCCAGCCTACTGGACGTATCGTACGCTTCGAGAGAAGGGTGTTGATGTCAAAGGCTATATGGAAAAAATGGGTTACGAAATCCCAGAATATGGGATTGAAAGTTTACCGATGGGTGGGGGGATTGACGTTACAGTTGCCCAGCATACCAACGGGTATCAAACTCTGGCCAACAATGGAGTTTACCATAAGAAACATATGATCGCGAAGATCGAGTCAACGGATGGTCGAGTGGTTTATGAACATAAAGATAAACCTGTCCAAGTTTACTCAAAAGCGACAGCGACCATCATGCAAAGTCTCCTTCGCGATGTTATTTCATCTCGGATTACCTCAAGTTTCCAGACAGACTTGGCTACCATCAATCCCAGTCTTGCTAGCGCCGACTGGATTGGAAAAACTGGTACAACCAATGAAGATGAAAACATGTGGCTTATGCTTTCTACGCCACGCTTGACTCTAGGGGGCTGGTTAGGACACGATGACAACCGCCCGCTAGCCAAAGGGGCGGGCCACTACCGCAATGCCAACTATATGGCCCACTTGGTTAATGCCATTCAACAAGCAAAACCTGGCATTTGGGGGAATGAGCGCTTTAATCTTGACTCAAGTGTGACCAAGTCACAAGTTCTCAAGTCGACAGGGGAGAAACCGGGCAAGGTTTCAATTAATGGCAAAGAAGTTAACGTTTCCGGTTCTACCGTAACAAGTTACTGGGCTACTAAAGAAGGGGCGCCAGTAACCACCTATCGCTTTGCTATTGGAGGAAGCGATGCAGATTATCAGAATGCTTGGAAGAATATTCTAGGAGGCATTCCTGCAGTAACTCCTCCAAGCTCAAGTAGCAGTTCGGGAACAACAAGTTCGAGTGGAAATACTCAGAGTGGCTCTTCAGGACGTTCACGTCTGTTTAATCGCTAAGATAGAGTAGCAGCAAGGTTAGTAATTCCCCCTTGTTGCTACTTTTTTCTTTGTTAGTTTCGTGTTACAATAGGAGTATGAATCATTATCAGAAAAAGATTGTTAAGGGAACACTATACTCGCTACTCTCAGGCCTAATCTGGGGGATCTGTGGGATTTTAGGAGAGTATTTTTTCACTCATTATCCAGTGTCTTCTGGATGGATTACTTCTATGCGTTTACTAGTGGCGGGGAGTTTGGTTTTAGGTTTATCTGCTTTTCAGTTGCGTAGCTACTTGTTGGACATCTGGCGTGATAAAAAAAATTATCTACCTTTTTTAGCCTATGCTATTCTAGGTATTTTTTCTGTGCAGTTTTTCTTTTATCTCTGCGTTGAGTATTCGAATGCGACGACGGCGACCATTTTGCAATTTATCAGCCCAGTTTTTATCCTGTTTTACAATCGAATCATCTACCAGAAGAAGGCTTCGATTACAGCAGTTTTCTATGTTTTGATTGCCATGCTAGGTGTTTTTTTGATGGCTACAAAAGGGGACTTGTCCCAGTTATCCATGACACCTTTGGCTCTAGTAACAGGTTTGCTCAGTGCAGTAGGGGTCATGTTTAATGTCATCCTTCCCCAACGTTTTGCACGGCGCTACGGTTTCGTTCCAACTGTTGGCTGGGGGATGATTCTGGCAGGCCTCTTTAGCAATTTCCTTTACCCTATTTATCGGATAAGTTTTCAAGTGGATCTGGTAAGTGTGCTGATTTGTCTGACGATTGCCGTGTTTGGTACTGCTTTTGCCTTCTTCCTATCTATGAAGGCTGTCTCTCTTGTTTCCCCTCTCGTTGTCTCTGTAGTGAGTGCCAGCGAACCGCTCTCTTCAGCTTTATTAAGTGTTCTTTTTCTGGGATTAGTCATGGATGGTTTTTTGGCCTTGGCTATGGTGTTGATTATCGTTCCAATGATTTTCTTATCCATAGAAGAAGCAAAACAAGCCAAGTAAAGATGCTTATTTGATAGTTGAGGCTTCAAATTTGAAGCCTTTTTTGGTAGAATAGGTATCATTATAATGAACCAGGAGACGCCTATGACTGCTACAAAAATGAACGCTCAAGAAATTATCCAATTTATCGCCAATGCTGAAAAGAAAACCAGTGTCAAAGTAACCTTTGAGGGAGAACTCGCAACTGCCGTGCCCAGCTCTGTTGTTAAACTAGGGAATGTCTTATTCGGAGACTGGAAGGATATCACTCCGCTTCTCGAAGGTTTGGTAGAGAATCAAGATTATGTTGTTGAGCAAGATGCTCGCAATTCTGCAGTTCCTTTGCTAGATAAACGTGCTATCAACGCTCGTATTGAGCCGGGTGCGATTATCCGTGATCAGGTAGAAATTGGTGACAATGCTGTTATCATGATGGGAGCTGTTATCAATATCGGTGCTGAAATTGGTGCAGGAACCATGATTGATATGGGTGCCATCCTTGGTGGCCGTGCTATCGTTGGAAAAAACAGTCACGTTGGTGCAGGTGCAGTCTTGGCGGGTGTGATTGAGCCAGCTAGTGCTGAACCAGTCCGTGTTGGAGACAATGTTCTTATTGGTGCTAATGCAGTGGTTATCGAAGGAGTCCAAATCGGTAGTGGTTCAGTTGTCGCGGCAGGAGCTATCGTTACCCAAGATGTTCCGGAAAACGTGGTAGTGGCAGGTGTTCCAGCTCGTATCATCAAAGAAATTGATGCCCAAACCCAACAAAAAACAGCGCTTGAGGATGCGCTTCGTACCTTGTAATTGTAAAAGTAAAAAAGAGGCGGAACCCTTTTTCCAGCCTCTTTCTGCTATATAGGAGGACAGATAGATGTTAGATTTGATTCAGACTAGACGAGATTTACACCAGATTCCAGAGATTGGCTTGGAGGAGTTTAAGACTCAGGCATATTTGCTGGATGTGATTGAAAAATTGACTGCGGACAAGGATTTTGTTCAAGTTCGTACGTGGCGGACAGGTATTTTGGTTTACCTACAGGGAAGTCAGCCGGAGCGTACCATTGGTTGGCGAACAGACATTGATGGCCTGCCTATCGTTGAACAAACAGGACTACCTTTTTCTTCCCAACACCAAGGTCGTATGCATGCTTGTGGACATGATTTTCATATGACTATTGCCTTGGGCTGTCTAGAGCGCGCCCTTGAGGAGCAACCCAAGAACAATTTACTCTTTCTTTTTCAACCTGCTGAAGAAAATGAAGCTGGTGGCATGCTCATGTATGAGGATGGTGCTTTTGGGGACTGGCTACCAGACCAGTTCTATGGCCTTCATGTTCGTCCAGATTTGAAGGTCGGACAGATCGCGACCAATACTCATACACTCTTTGCAGGGACTTGTGAGGTGAAGATTCGTTTCAAAGGAAAAGGAGGACACGCAGCTTTTCCGCATGAAGCCAATGACGCCTTGGTGGCTGCTAGTTACTTTGTAACCCAAGTACAGTCAGTTGTCAGCCGCAATGTCAATCCAATTGAGGGAGCGGTGGTGACCTTTGGTGTTTTTCAAGCTGGAACAACCAACAATGTCATTACAGACACAGCATTTTTACACGGAACCATTCGTGCCTTGACTCAGGACATGAGCCTCTTGGTACAAAAAAGAGTCAAGACAGTCGCAGAAGGGGTTGCAGCAGCCTTTGATATGGAAGTCGAAGTGGAACTCAAGCAAGGAGGCTACCTACCTGTGGAGAACAATCCAGCCTTGGCGCGTGAACTGATGGATTTCTTTGAAGAAAAAGAGAGAATCGAGTTGATTGATATCGAGCCTGCTATGACTGGTGAGGACTTTGGCTATCTCCTTTCAAAGGTTGATGGGGTTATGTTTTGGCTGGGTATTGATAGTCCCTACGCCCTTCATCACCCTCAGATGAGTCCTAAGGAAGAAGCCTTAGCCATTGGGGTCGATGCGGTCTCTAGTTTCCTAAAAAAGAAGGCAGCAGAGTAGAGGAATTGTCTATGAAAGCAGAACTACGAAAGCAAGTCTTACACGAAATGAAGGCTTTATCTCAGGAGAAAAAACAGGCTATGAATCGAGCTTTAACCGAGCGTTTCTTACGTCACCCCTTTTACCAAGAAGCTAAGGTCATTGCAACCTATCTCTCCTTTCCGCATGAATTTCAAACGCAAGAACTGATTGAGCAGGCACTGAAGGACGGCAAGAAGGTCCTGATACCCAAAACCTATCCCAAGGGGCGAATGGAGTTTGTGGTCTACGATCCGCAGCAGTTGGTAAAAACTTCCTTTGGTTTACTGGAACCGCAAGGAAACTTGGAAATGGTGGAACCGTCTCAGATTGATTTAATTCATGTTCCGGGCTTGGCTTTTACAACAGAGGGCTATCGGATTGGATACGGCGGAGGCTATTACGACCGTTATTTGGAGAATTTTGCAGGGCATAGCCTGAGTACAATCTATCCTTGTCAAGTTCAGGAGTTTGACTTCGAAAACCATGATATTCCCGTCCAGGAGGTGCTAATCTATGAAGGAAATCTTTGATAAACGCTATCCTGTGACTAGTTTCTTCCTCCTAGTGACGGCTTTGGTATTTCTCTTGATGTTGATTACTACGGGTGTCAACTTTGATCAGGCAAAAACTCTGTTTCAGTTTGGAGCTATGTATGGACCGATCATTCGTCTGTTCCCTGAGCAGATATGGCGCCTTTTTTCGGCCATATTTGTGCATATTGGATGGGAGCATTTTATTGTCAATATGATTTCGCTCTACTTTCTTGGACGACAAGTGGAGGAGATTTTCGGTTCTAAGCAGTTCTTCTTTCTCTATCTCTTATCAGGAATGATGGGCAATCTCTTTGTTTTTGCTTTCACACCGAAAGTTGTAGCAGCAGGGGCCTCCACTTCTCTCTATGGGTTATTTGCTGCGATTATTGTTCTTCGCTATGCAACGCGTAATCCTTATATCCAGCAGTTGGGGCAATCCTATCTGACACTTTTTGTGGTTAACATTATTGGAAGTGTTCTGATTCCAGGAATCAGCCTAGCAGGCCATATCGGAGGTGCAGTCGGTGGAGCATTTCTAGCAGTCATCTTCCCAGTCAAATGGGAGAGAAGGATGTATAGTACCAGCCAGCGAATCGGAGCAACCGTACTTTTTGTCGCACTTGTCATTTTCCTTTTCTATAAGGGAATGAGCTATGTGTAAGGGGGAATAGTTAAAAGCTACTCAAAAAATGAGTAGCTTTTTTTGGAACCATTCGAAACAACACAGCTCTAAAACGGATGCGCAAGAAGCTATTCAAGCTAACAAGTTTTGGAACCATTCGAAACAACACAGCTCTAAAACCCTGAAGTTGCAATTGGGTCATAATAACCAGTTTTGGAACCATTCGAAACAACACAGCTCTAAAACTTTTGAATCAAAGGTAGTCAACGTTCCTGTGTTTTGGAACCATTCGAAACAACACAGCTCTAAAACTGATAGTGTAATATCTATGATTAAGTGGTAGTTTTGGAACCATTCGAAACAACACAGCTCTAAAACCCGGATATTGAGAACCTTGGAAGTTCTTCAGTTTTGGAACCATTCGAAACAACACAGCTCTAAAACTGTCATGGCGAACTAAGTTCTTTACATTCTGTTTTGGAACCATTCGAAACAACACAGCTCTAAAACCGAGTATCTTCAAAACCTCGTCTGTTTCCTGTTTTGGAACCATTCGAAACAACACAGCTCTAAAACCGATACGACCAACAGTGACAATGATATTAAGTTTTGGAACCATTCGAAACAACACAGCTCTAAAACTAAAATCAGAACTTCCTTTATCAATGGGTTGTTTTGGAACCATTCGAAACAACACAGCTCTAAAACTACTTGGATTTAGAAAAGAATAAACTTTGTGTTTTGGAACCATTCGAAACAACACAGCTCTAAAACGCATCAGTGCGACCTCGTCACAGAAGATCCGTTTTGGAACCATTCGAAACAACACAGCTCTAAAACGTAATGGACTTGAAGTTTTCATTGTCTTCTGTTTTGGAACCATTCGAAACAACACAGCTCTAAAACGCCTCCTGTTGTCTCTGGATCAGAGAACTCGTTTTGGAACCATTCGAAACAACACAGCTCTAAAACTAAGGAAATGAAAGGTTTATCCAATCTGGTGTTTTGGAACCATTCGAAACAACACAGCTCTAAAACATAACATGAACTGCATTATTTTATTCTCAAGTTTTGGAACCATTCGAAACAACACAGCTCTAAAACCTCAATTGAATTACACACCAACAGAAGGTGAGTTTTGGAACCATTCGAAACAACACAGCTCTAAAACCTTCACGTGGTTCGGGAACTCCTGCGCCTAGTTTTGGAACCATTCGAAACAACACAGCTCTAAAACCTCGTAGTGTTTTTTTGTATCTAAAATAAAGTTTTGGAACCATTCGAAACAACACAGCTCTAAAACATAGCATTATTTGTGACCTCAATAGCTCGCCGTTTTGGAACCATTCGAAACAACACAGCTCTAAAACTATCACTAATATTGAAACTCTTAGGGACAAGTTTTGGAACCATTCGAAACAACACAGCTCTAAAACAGATTGTACGCCAGCGTTTTACGAAGCAATGTTTTGGAACCATTCGAAACAACACAGCTCTAAAACCTCGCAGAAAAATTTTTCTCACGAAATTTCGTAATCGCGCTATTCGTCTCAGCCAGACTTCAGATCGTCAGGTTCCAATTGTTACTCTTATTATACCATATTTTCGGGGTTCAAGAAATAGTCTTGATCCAGCACATACTGCGGAAAATCATAGACTTTTCGAGGTTCGACAAATAAAACCTTTAGTTGATTGAGTTGGATATACTCTATCAGATTTACCAACTCATCCTTTGATAGATAGGCGATCGCATTGATGAAGACAAGGAGTTTCTTTTTGGAAAGATATTTAAAAACTTGAACAATTTCTAGCATCTTTTCAAAAGGTGTATCACTTAGAGTTTCAACTTTGACCCCTAGCGCATCGATTAACTCCAGAATGGTGATTTCGTCGTATTCTAAGTCCAATTCGTTTTCCAAGCACTCAAATGCCAGTAATTCTGTAATCGTAGCTACCAGCTTTTCAATCATGGACTTCACTTCTGGCTTGTCATTGAGCTGATTTTCAAGATCCGCATGTATCAACTTGAGCATGGCAGGTGAGTTAAGATTGTATCCTAAGACGTCCGTTATCACTAGCAACTCGGACTCTTTCAGTGCTTTTAGATTTCTATCAAACAACTTCAACTTCCCATCATCAGTATATTGGTAGAACTGCTTGACGATAGTTGAAAAGGTAAACTGGTCTTCCAACACTAAAAAAGTTGCATTTTCAATCGCTAATGGTTCATCCAGTAGTGGGAAATTAATCTTCATCTCTAGGCTCCTCTCCCAGAAAGACCAAGCGTGCGTCGGAGTTTGCTACGCTGGTATTTCGTTCGCCATTTAAGTAAATCATGCGAGAAAACTGCTTTTCTGTAACGGTTAAGAGAGTAATGTTTCCTTTTTTAGGGTTATGAGTCTTGAGTCGCTCAATCATAGCATTATTAGCAGAGTTGTTGAGCAAGAGCTTGCTATAGATGGAGAATTGGTGCATGATAAATCCCTCATCTATGAGGAACTTCCGAAATTTCCGATAGGCCTTACGTTCCTCTGCGGTTTCAACTGGCATATCAAACATTAAAATCATACGCATATATCGATAACTCATATCCTAAACTCAGGAACTCCTTTCTCGGGTTGATTGAGAGCCTGGATAACTTTCTTAGTATAGTCACTGACGATATTGGTCAGATACATATCCTTTCCATTGTAGTGGAAAGTATCTGAGAAAATAGTGAAAAGTTCTCGCTTGATTTTGACAAAAGAACTATTTCGATTTTCATAGACAATTCTATCAATAATTGGACGGAAAGGCTCCATAATATCACTAGCTAGGTTGAATTGATTAAACTGATTAGCATGTTTCAAGCCAAACTGAGTCATACAACCAGACAAGACAATCTCACGCGCAAACATACTCAAAATCAAGGTGTAGCCGTAGTCCAAGGCAGCATTGATATCACTATCTTGCTCACGACTAAAATCATTTCCAAACAAGGTATTGAAATAAATACGAGCTGCGTGTCCCTCACGGTTACTAGGATCAAATAAATCCAACCCATGATAGAGATCGATGACGGACTGGCTCTTTTCCAAAAAACCACAACTCCCCAAATAAAAAGCCTGATTGAGAATTTTTTGTGCAATAATGGTAGTCCAAACTTGTGCTTTAGCCTCCTCGCACCATGTGATTTGACGAGATAGTTGCAAACTGGAATCGTGTCGACCATAGTAAGGCGTTAAGTAGGCCGTTGGCAAGCGTTTATCATCACAAAAAATAACCAGAATATTTTCATCCACCAAGCGCTTTATCAGCATAGTGGAGAGAACAATATCCGTTGTCTCCAAAAGCAGGATGTCCACCTCGGACAGGTGAATCAACTCTGTCCGAGAGGCATCTTTAAAAATCAAGTGGTTGTTCTTGTAGGAGAGCTTAGAGTGTGTATTGACAACAACGGTTCTCCATCCCATCAGTCTTCTCCTAGTTTGCTTAAGTCAATCCGAGTCTCGTAGAGACCAGTGATGGATTGGTGGATGAGAGTAGCATCAAGCATTTTTTTATCCGGCTTCGGACGCATTCTTGGTACTGTGTATTTATCATTAAAGAAATTAATGATATCTTTTGGAGCACCACTCTTTACAAAACTAAACATTTTTATAAAATTATCATAATAATAACGAATTGTCTCCTCGTTATTATCAATTTGTTTGATTGTTCTTTCATTATATCCATTAATGAGAGTTTGCAATGACTTAGTTTCACCTAACATTTTTTGTGAATAATTTGATAAACGATCCGCAATATTATCAAACTCTTTCTTATGAGTCTGTATAAAATTTTGGCTTTCCTTTATTGCGCTTTCAGATTTTAAATCCATCAAATTCGATTTAGTCAAAAGTCGTTTCATATGGAAAAACAGTTCATTTTGAGTTTTTGTTAATTTAAATTGGGTGACTTTATGAAGATTTGACTTGCTTTCAAATATCATCCTTGTTCCATCTATTTTCTGCATTAGTGAATATTTTGGAATTCTATAGAAGGCTAGAACACGGTTTAGAGAATTCTCTTTAAGAAAACCGCCTTCCGAAATATCATTTAAGAATTGAAGTGGATCATCATTAAATTTTTCATAATCAATTATAAAAATATCATGAAATTCTCTTATGGTTTCTATTTTACCTCTCTTTTCATTAAACCGTTCTGCGATTATGATAATTGACAAGGCAGAATTCATTGGCCCATAACCACCGTATATGGAGGGATCTAAATAAGTAGCTTTTGTTTTTAGGGGATAGCGATTATTAGCAGCAATTTGTTTATTAAATTTTCCAACAGGATTTTGATTATAAAATGCTCCTTTTTTAATCATTGTTCGTTTGACAAAGTTGATTTGAGAGTTGTAGATAACATCTTTTATAATCGGTAAATCCCTATTACTATCCCAAATATCTTTACTAACTTTGGAATCTGGATTATTAAAGAATCTCATGATGTTAGAATAGAGATGCTTTCTTAACGTTGCTTTATTTTCCTCGTGCCGATTAAAGTGAGTATGGTGGCCATATATCAACTCAGGAGCTAATTTTGGATAGGCTTTAAGAAGAGTTTGTCCTACAACAACAGCTAGATAAGCATCGTGAGCATGATGATAATCATTCAATTCACGTATTTTAGCAATATGAAAAGTGTTTCTAAAATTGGTAACTAGTTGAGATTTTAAAGTAATGATTTTGGTATCTGAAAAACGATTGTCTAGTATGCGCGCAACATGCTTTATAATTTGTCGTGTTTCGACTAATTGACGCTCAATAAAGCCGGCTTTCATACTCTCGGTCAGAACACCATCAGGAGTGCGTTCGCTAGTGGTTAACCTTTGATACTTCGTTTGAGAAATTAGCTTGGCATTATATAATTTCTCCCAGAAAGGTTTCATATTAGCAACTGTCTCTTTGCCCGGTATATTATCCAACTTTCTTTGATTATTTTCCCTATGCGTTAATACTTTATTATCAATCGAATCAATTGGTAAAAAGCTATAGGGGATAATATGGTCGACTTCATATTGATTGAGTTGGTCTCTGTATAAGGGAGTAGGACTTCCGTTTTTATCTAAGGAGTATATATCCTTCCCATTTTGAAGATAATATAAATATAATTTTTCAGATTGTAATTCTTCATCTGAATGAGGAACTTTGCCATTTTCTAATACACTATCTTCAATATTTTTTAATGCAGATTCTAATTTACTTTTACGAGTTTTTGCCTTTTTTTGCCCCTCTTCTGTGGTCATATTTTCACGAGCCATTTCAATGACGATATTTTGAGGTGGATATCCTATAATCTGAACCAGCTCATCAACAATTTTAATACTATTCAAAATTCCTCGTTTGATGGCTGGATTACCAGCCAACTTTTTAATTTCTTCAAATACATCATCTTCAACAGTTGATTTAGATTGTATGGCTCTGATAGTAGGATCAAAGGATAAAGTGCTATCAGACATAAGTTGATCTAAATTACGATTTTCATCATCATTTCGCAGGAACTGCAATAAATTAAAACCTGTATCCTCGTCACGAATACCTAATAATAACTTAGCCGAATAACGTCCCCAGCCAGTATAGCGTAATTTCGAGAGTTGATTAATTTTCTCTTCATTTAAAAATTCAAGATGCCCAAAATATTTTGTGAGGTAGTTTTTAATAAATTTTTTATCATCAAAAACAGTAATAACTTTGACAATCTCTTCTAACTCATTTTGATAGATTTCAGAATCGAGTAGCTCCTCTGAAAAAATAGTTTTTAAATCATTATATGTTTTTAAAGTAGAATTAAGGGATTTGCCTTTTTCAATTCCCGAAACAATTTCAACTGCTTGTAAATCTGTACATTTCTTCAAGCAGTCAAGGAGCATAGCAGGACTGACACGCTTACTATTAATTTTAAATAAGTTATTGATTATTTTTTTTCGGTGATCTGAATCGAAAAAGTGAGTCTTCCCATTTTTATCCTTATATTTGACTCGAGTTAATTCATTTTGGAGCATGACTTCTTCATAGATTAAACTACGTTTTGGTAAAACTTTTTCATTTAAGAGAATAATATCATTTCCTATTAGATTGGTGATGAATGCATCTCTAGTTTCATCCATATTTATCAGTTTATGATAGTTCCAAGGACGTATTTTACCATTTCTAGTATCTTCATCATTATTATCTAAAACATCTTGGCTAGTCGTTCGTTTAATCCAAGCAAATCTACTATTATTTCCTTTTGCCAGAGGACCAACATAATAAGGGATTTTAAATGTCAAGATAGATAGTAATTTATCTTTGTTTTCTAGTAGAAAAGGATAATCTCTTCCTTGTCTTTCTATAATCTTTTCTAGTTCATAAGCGTGAATTTGATTAGGAATTGCTCCATTATCAGTTGTACGGAGTTTTCTTAAAAATGTTCCATCTGATATTTTATTAAGAAAATATTCTGCCCCTTCAATACCAGTTATTTTCCCACTGATATAGTCATAAAAATTTTGTTGTATTGTTTTTTGTTTCTGTGGATTAGTTAATACCATCTTATTGGATATATATCCAACATATCCCTTTGTTTCCTTATCTACATCAAATCCATTTGGTGTTTTTCTACCAAAAATATCTAAATAATCTTGTTCAGATAGATTTTGTTTAACAAAAGATTTGAAGCGCTGTAAATCTTTTCGGTGTTCCTCGTATCTCTCAACCATAGTAGCAGAAAAGCGAGCATGAGTTGCTCCAGTGTATGTTAGCATATCAGATAAAAGGATAGTATCACGTAAAATTTTTAGTTTAGCAAATACATCGGAAAAGTCTTCTTCTAATGTACCTAGAAGATTTTCTAGATTCTCATCATAGTTTTCTTTGGAGAAATCAAGGTCCGGTTCTTCCTCTAATTCAAAACAATCTTTAAATTTTGTTTTTAAACCAAATAATAGCTGTAATAGTTGTTTAAAAACACTTTTATCCTTTTTTTCAAGCTCTTTTGGGAAATAGGAGAGTGTACCTTTAACTTTATCTTGTCTGTTATCACTGGATTTAAATATATCTGCTATAGTTTTAGATTCATCAGAGATTTCCAGATCGAAAACTTCTTGGCAAGATTCAACAAAATCAATCCAAGAGTTTTGCATATTGATATTGTTAGGGTCAATGTTACCTAATGTTAAAAAGTGGCCTCGGTACTTTAAAATGTGCGATAATGCCATGTATATTTCACGAATATCAGCTACTGGAGAATTTTTATCTGCATCAGCTAAGTGTTTTCGTAAATGGTAAATCGTAGGGTACTTCTTGTGATAGGCTGTTTCCAATTCTTTATTACCAAAAAATGGATGTTTTATCTGTATGTCCTCACTTTTATCACCAAGCACTCTAAAACTTTCATCTAATCTACGATAAAAATTTTTATCGACTTTTTCAATCTCCTTTTGAAAAATATCTCGTAAATACGCTATTCGATGATTTCTTCTATCAATTCTGCGGCGATTGACACGAAATACCCGAGTTCCTTGAGCTGATTGAGCGGGTACAAAGGTGGTAGATCCGATTAAATTCTTCTTTATTTTTTCTTTTTCTGTATTACCTAAAACCTTAAATCTAAAAGCAGGTACTCGATAATCTTCAGTTACAACGGCATAACCGACGGATGATACACCTATATCTAAGCCGATTGAATAATTCTTATTAAATTTTGCCATAAAACTACTCCTTGTCTTGATTTTCGATTTTATTTTTTGTATAATATCTGTGTTGGAACTATTCGAAACAACACAGCCAAAAGATTTTTCTTTTGAGTTAAAATATGGTTATCCATAATCAGTAATGCGCACCGATTCGGTGCTTTTTATTTTATTATACTAACTCATTGTACTCCTATTTTTAGAAAAAAACAAATAATATCGTAGCGCTTTCATAAAATTCGAGATCAATTCGATGGAGCTTGTAAGTGGGTTAACTGAGAAATACGATTTCCTTTTGTTGGTTTATATGTTCGGGATGATAGCAATACAAAATAAAAGAACTGGGATAATTAACTATCCTAGTTCTTTTTTATATGAACTGTTCTTCTATTCCCCTTCAGCTAACTCTTTTCCGAGTTGGATGAGATAGTCTTTCAAGTCGTTTTTGACTTGTGGGTGTTTGAGAGCATAGTCGATGGAGGTTTTCATAAAGCCAAACTTATCTCCAACATCGTAACGAGCCCCTTTGAACTCACGAGCGAAAACACGCTGTGTTTTGTTGAGGGTATCAATTGCATCTGTCAGCTGAATTTCATTTCCTGCACCTGGAGCCTGGTTTTCGAGGATTTGGAAAATTTCAGGTGTGAGGAGGTAACGCCCGATAATAGCAAGGTCGCTAGGAGCATCCTCTGGCGCTGGTTTTTCAACGAAGGTTTCAACGCTGTAAAGGCCGTCTTTTCCTTCGCCTTGCGGAGCAATAACCCCGTAAGCAGATACTTCGTCATGAGGGACTGGCATAACAGCGATAGTAGACGCGTGGGTACGCTCGTAGTCATCCATGAGTTGTTTGGTGAGCGGAACAGCTTTTTCGTTGGTGATATCCATCAAGTCATCACCAAGCATAACGATAAAGGGTTCATTTCCAACGAAAGCCTTGGCTTGCAAAACGGCATCGCCGAGACCACGTGGATGCGTTTGGCGGATAAAATGCAGGCGCATGCCAGTTGTTTCATCAACTAGCTTCAAAAGATCTGTTTTCCCTTTTTCTTTGAGGTTGTATTCCAATTCGAAGTTTGAGTCGAAGTGGTCCTCAATGGAACGTTTTGACTTACCAGTCACAACCAAAATGTCTTCGATGCCAGATTTGAGGGCCTCTTCAACGATAAACTGGATAGTTGGCTTGTCTACGATTGGCAACATTTCCTTGGCCAAGGCCTTAGTTGCTGGGAGGAAACGAGTTCCCAATCCAGCGGCAGGGATGACTGCTTTTCTGACTTTTTGTTTCATAAATGTTCCTTTCTATAAAGGTCTATGACCATTCGTTTTCTGCTTTAAATTCATTGCTCATGATGTCAGTGATTGCTTCTTTGATATTGACACCTTCATAGATAACTCGGTAAATAGCCTGTGTGATTGGCATGTAGACACCCAATTCCTGAGCCAGTTCGTAAGCTGCTCGAGTTGTTGAAATGCCTTCAATGACCATGCCCATATTAGCCTCAATATCTGCGAGAGATTCTCCGCGGCCAAGAGCATTACCGGCCCTCCAGTTACGAGAGTGGACAGATGTCCCTGTTACAATCAAATCCCCAACTCCAGAAAGACCGCTATAAGTTAGAGGATTAGCTCCAAGAGCGACTCCTAGACGGGTGATTTCTGCCAAGCCACGTGCAATGATAGCCGCCTTGGCATTGTCGCCAAACCCTAGTCCATGTAGTGCCCCAGCGCCAACTGCAATGATGTTTTTGAGAGCACCAGCGGTTTCAACCCCGATAACATCCGTATTAGTATAGAGACGGAAGTAGTGATTGCTAAAGAGATTTTGGACGTACTGAGCAGTTTCGAGGTCTTTAGAGGCTGCTGTAATCAAGGTAATATCCCGTACAATAGTTTCCTCAGCATGGCTCGGTCCTGAAACAACGACGATATCACTGCGAAGGTCAGCTGGGATTTCCTCTTCAAGAATAGTTGATAGACGTTTGTGGCTATCTGGTTCCAATCCTTTGGAGGCATGCATGATGACAACCTTGTGATCAAGCACCTTTGCTACTTGTTGGGCAACCAGTCTCGTTACTTTTGTTGGGACCACAAACAAAACAGCATCAACATCCTTTAATGTTTCTTCCAAATCATGATAGGCTTTGATCTTTTCGTCGAGTAGGATATCTTTGAAATAGCGTTTGTTTGTATGTTGGTTATTGATTTCATCGATTTGGTCAGGAATATTTCCCCAAATTCGAACCTCGTGTCCATTGTCGTTTAGGACCTGCGAAAGGGCAGTTCCCCAAGAACCAGGACCCAAGACAGCGATGGTTTGTTTCTTCATCTTTTCCTCCTTGTAAGAGTTCTTCCTTTCATTTTACCATAAAAAGCCTTTTCATGCATCACCTGTATATGAAAGCGCACTAATTTATAATAAGGAGACTTCTTTGACAAGATTTCTCTTTTTTGCTAGAATAGCATCAATATGACCGAATGAGAAGGAGCTGACGCAGGATGTCGCTCCCTTTATCTATTTTATTAGGAGGAGATATGCTCATTAAAAAAATAAAAACCTATAAATGGCAGGCCTTGTCATCCCTAATGATGACAGGCTTGATGGTTGCGAGCTCTCTCTTGCAACCGCGCTATTTGCAAGAGGTGTTAGAGGCTTTGTTGGCCGGGCAAAATGAGGCTATTTATAGTATTGGCGCTTGGCTGATAGGAGTAGCCCTAGTCGGTCTGGTTGCAGGTGGGGTCAATGTAACGCTTGCAGCCTACATTGCTCAAGGAGTGTCTTCGGATCTTCGGGAAGACGCCTTTCGCAAGATTCAGACCTTTTCTTATGCCAATATCGAGCAGTTTAATGCGGGTAATCTTGTCGTCCGTATGACCAATGATATCAACCAAATTCAGAATGTGGTGATGATGGCTTTTCAAATCCTCTTCCGTCTCCCTCTTCTCTTTATCGGTTCCTTTATCTTGGCGGTTCATACTCTTCCATCACTTTGGTGGGTGATTGTCCTCATGGTGCTCCTAATCTTTGCACTAACAGCCATCATGATGGGGATGATGGGGCCACGATTTGCTAAGTTTCAAACTCTTCTTGAACGGATCAATGCTATCGCCAAGGAAAATCTACGTGGTGTGCGCGTGGTCAAATCCTTTGTACAGGAAAAAGCACAATTTGACAAATTTACCGAGGTTTCTGATGAACTTCTCGGCCAAAATCTTTATATCGGTTATGCCTTCTCAGTTATAGAACCTGTTATGATGCTAGTCGGCTATGGGGCAGTCTTCCTCTCTATCTGGTTGGTAGCTGGCATGGCTCAGTCAGATCCATCTGTTGTGGGCTCGATTGCTTCCTTTGTCAACTATCTCAGCCAGATTATCTTTACCATTATCATGGTTGGATTTTTAGGAAATTCTGTCAGCCGTGCCATGATTTCCTTGCGTCGTATCCGCGAAATTCTAGATACCAAGCCAGCGATGACCTTTAAAGATCTCCCAGATGAAGAGTTAGAAGGAAGTCTCTCTTTTGAAAATGTGACCTTCACCTATCCTAATGACGATGAGCCTATGCTGAAGAATGTAACCTTTGAAATTGCGCCCGGTCAGATGGTCGGTGTGGTTGGGGCTACTGGAGCAGGGAAGTCCACTCTAGCTCAGTTAATTCCACGGCTTTTTGATCCACAGGAGGGATCTATCAAGATTGGTGGCAAGGATATTCGAGACGTCAGCGAGGGAACCTTGCGTAAAACAGTCTCCATAGTCTTGCAACATGCTATTCTCTTTAGCGGGACCATTGCAGATAATCTTCGTCAAGGAAAAGGCAATGCCAGCGTGTCAGAAATGGAACGTGCAGCACGGATTGCTCAAGCCAGCGAATTTATCGGACGCATGGAAAACAAATTTGAGAGTCAGGTCGAAGAACGTGGCACCAACTTTTCTGGTGGACAAAAACAGCGGATGTCCATTGCCCGTGGGATTGTCAGCAATCCCCGTATCCTGATTTTTGACGATTCGACTTCAGCCCTAGATGCAAAGTCAGAAAGACTCGTACAGGAGGCTTTGAACAAAGATTTGAGAGGGACAACAACCATTATCATCGCTCAAAAAATCAGTTCAGTCGTCCATGCAGACAAGATTTTGGTCTTGGACCAAGGGCGATTGATTGGTCAAGGAAGGCATGCAGACTTGGTAGCTAGTAATGCCGTCTACCGCGAAATCTACGAAACACAAAAGGGAAAGGAGGAATAAAATGAAAACCGTTCGATTTTTCTGGAATTATTTTAAAGTCTACAAGCTCTCCTTTGTCATTGTGATCCTGATGGTTGCGGTTGCGACGATTGCCCAAGCCCTCTTCCCTGTTTTTTCAGGTCAAGTAGTAACAGAGCTCGCTAACCTAGTTCTAGCTTATCAAAATGGAACTTCCGAACTAGCCTGGCAGAGTTTATCAGCTCTGATGCTGAATCTAGCTCTGGTTGTCCTCGCCCTAGTAGTATCCAGTTTGATTTACATGACCTTTATGACTCGTGTGATTGCTGAGTCAACAAATGAGATGCGTAAGGGCCTCTTTGGCAAACTTTCTCGTTTGACGGTTTCTTTCTTTGACCGCCATCAGGATGGCGACATCCTTTCTCGCTTCACGAGTGACTTGGACAACATCCTTCAAGCCTTCAATGAAAGCCTAGTTCAGGTTATGAGCAATATTGCTCTTTACATCGGTTTGATTTTTGTCATGTTTTCAAAAAATGTGACGCTAGCCCTGATAACAGTAGCCAGCACTCCAGTGGCCTTTCTCATGCTGGTCTTCATCGTGAAAATGGCCCGCAAGTACACCAATCTCCAGCAAAAAGAGGTTGGAAAACTCAATGCCTACATGGACGAGAGTATTTCTGGGCAGAAAGCTGTTATCGTACAAGGAATTCAAGATGACATCGTAGCAGGCTTTGTGGAGCAAAATGAGCGCGTGCGCAAGGCAACTTTTAAAGGAAGAATATTCTCAGGCATCCTCTTTCCAGTTATGAATGGGATGAGCTTGGTCAATACGGCTATCGTCATTTTTGCAGGTTCGGCTGTCTTGCTGAACGATCCAAGTATCGAAACAACGACAGCCCTAGGCTTGATTGTCATGTTTACCCAATTTTCTCAGCAGTACTACCAGCCGATTATCCAGGTGGCTGCGAGTTGGGGGAGCCTCCAGTTGGCCTTTACTGGGGCAGATCGTATCCAAGAAATGTTCGATGCAGAAGAAGAGATTCGTCCGCAAAATGCCCCTGCCTTTACGGAATTGCGAGAGGGTGTTGAAATCAGTCATATTGATTTCTCTTATGTGCCAGACAAGCCGATTTTAAAAGATGTCAGCATTTCAGCTCCTAAGGGGCAGATGATAGCAGTTGTAGGCCCGACTGGTTCGGGGAAAACAACCATCATGAACCTCATCAATCGTTTCTACGATGTGGATGCAGGTAGCATTTCTTTTGATGGCAAAGACATTCGTGACTACGACTTGGACAGCCTGCGGAGCAAGGTCGGGATTGTCTTGCAGGATTCGGTCTTGTTTAGTGGAACGATCCGAGACAATATCCGCTTTGGTGTGCCAGATGCCAGTCAGGAAATGGTCGAAGCAGCTGCCAAGGCAACTCATATTCATGACTATATCGAAAGCTTGCCTGATAAGTATGATACCCTTATTGATGATGAGCAAAATATCTTCTCGACTGGGCAGAAACAATTGATTTCCATCGCTCGGACCTTGATGACTGATCCTCAAGTCCTAATCCTAGATGAAGCGACTTCCAATGTGGATACCGTAACAGAAAGCAAGATTCAACATGCCATGGAGGCAGTTGTAGCAGGACGAACCAGTTTTGTCATTGCCCATCGTTTGAAGACCATCCTCAATGCCGATCAGATTATTGTCCTTAAAGATGGAGAGGTTATTGAACGTGGAAATCATCACGAGTTGCTCAAGCTCGGCGGTTTCTACTCAGAACTGTATCACAATCAATTTGTCTTCGAATAGAAAAGTTGTCCTCTTGGGCAGCTTTTTCTTATCCATAAAAAATACTTATCACGGTCTTTAAAAAAACATATTAGACAGGAAAGGGTTGGAGTGATAAGATAAGACTGTCGCAAGAAAATCGAAAGGAGACACATCATGGCTAGAACGGTTGTAGGAGTTGCTGCGAACCTATGTCCTGTAGATGCAGAAGGGAAAAACATCCACTCATCTGTATCCTGTAAATTTGCAGAGAGCATTCGTCAAGTCGGTGGTCTTCCTTTAGTAATTCCTGTAGGGGATGAGTCCATTGTTCGCGATTATGTAGAAATGATTGACAAACTCATCTTGACAGGTGGGCAAAACGTCCATCCTCAGTTTTATGGGGAGAAAAAGACCATTGAGAGCGATGATTACAACCTTGTACGCGATGAGTTTGAATTGGCACTCTTGAGAGAAGCACTCCATCAGAATAAGCCCATTTTGGCAATCTGCCGCGGTGTTCAGCTGGTCAATGTTGCTTTTGGCGGCACTCTTCACCAAGAAATTGAAGGTCACTGGCAAGGCCTGCCTTTTGGGACATCTCATTCTATTGAGACAGTAGAAGGAAGCGTGGTGGCTAAGTTGTTTGGAAAAGAAAGTCGGGTCAACTCAGTCCATCGTCAAAGTATTAAAAATCTGGCGCCTAATTTCCGTGTAACTGCTATTGATCCAAGAGACCAGACTATCGAAGCAATTGAGTCTATCGATGAGCACCGTATCATCGGTTTGCAGTGGCATCCAGAGTTTCTGGTCAATGAAGAAGACGGCAATTTAGAATTATTTGAGTATTTATTAAATGAATTGTAACGGTTAGAGTCTCTAGCCGTTTTCATTCGTCCTTTCAGATTTTTTATATTTTAGCATTTTTACGCAAACGTTTGAATTATGATAAAAATTGGGCAAATTCAATAAAAAAGCTTGAAAAAATCAAAGGTAAGCGTTATGATAGAAAAGAAGAAATATTGGAGGAATATCATGTCACATATTAAATTTGATTATTCAAAAGTTTTGGACAAATTTGTTGCCCCACATGAAGTGGAATACATGCAAGCACAAGTAACAGCTGCAGACGAATTGATTCGTAAAGGAACTGGTGCTGGTAGCGACTTTTTGGGTTGGTTGGACCTACCTGAAAACTACGACCGCGAAGAATTCGACCGCATCTTGAAAGCTGCTGAGCAAATCAAGTCAGATAGCGATGTTTTGGTCGTGATCGGTATCGGTGGATCTTACCTTGGTGCCAAAGCAGCTATTGACTTCTTGAACCACCACTTTGCTAACTTGCAAACAAAAGAAGAGCGCAAAGCGCCACAAATCCTTTACGCAGGAAACTCAATCTCATCTACTTACCTTGCTGACTTGGTAGAGTACGTAGCTGACAAAGACTTCTCAGTAAACGTGATTTCTAAATCAGGTACAACAACAGAACCAGCGATCGCTTTCCGTGTCTTCAAAGAACTCTTGGTTAAGAAATACGGACAAGAAGAAGCTAACAAACGTATCTACGCAACAACTGACCGCCAAAAAGGTGCTGTTAAGGTTGAAGCAGATGCCAACGGTTGGGAAACATTTGTGGTTCCAGATGACATCGGTGGACGCTTCTCAGTGTTGACAGCAGTTGGATTGCTTCCAATCGCAGCATCAGGTGCAGACATCAAAGCCCTTATGGAAGGTGCTAACGCAGCTCGTAAAGACTACACTTCAGACAAGATTACTGAAAATGAAGCTTACCAATATGCAGCAGTTCGTAACATCCTTTACCGTAAAGGCTACGCTACTGAAATCTTGGTAAACTACGAACCATCACTTCAATACTTCTCAGAATGGTGGAAACAATTGGCTGGTGAGTCAGAAGGGAAAGACCAAAAAGGTATTTACCCAACTTCAGCTAACTTCTCAACAGACTTGCACTCATTGGGTCAATTTATCCAAGAAGGAACTCGTATCATGTTTGAAACAGTTGTCCGCGTTGACAAACCTCGTAAGAACGTGATCATCCCTACTTTGGAAGAAGACCTTGACGGACTTGGTTACCTTCAAGGAAAAGACGTTGACTTTGTAAACAAAAAAGCAACTGACGGTGTTCTTCTTGCCCACACTGACGGTGACGTGCCAAACATGTACGTGACTCTTCCTGAGCAAGACGCCTTCACTCTTGGTTACACTATCTACTTCTTCGAATTGGCCATCGCCCTTTCAGGTTACTTGAATGCTATCAACCCATTTGACCAACCAGGTGTTGAAGCCTACAAACGTAACATGTTTGCCCTTCTTGGAAAACCGGGATTTGAAGAATTGAGCAAAGAGCTTAACGCACGTCTATAATAGAAGAAAAGAGTGGCTTGTCCACTCTTTTTTACTCTCTTTATTCGTAGACATTGGACTCAGGCGAGACTTGTGATATAATATAGAAAGTAAAAAGGCAGACGCCTAGAGACTTTATAGGAGAAACTATGTCAAAAGATATCCGCGTACGCTACGCACCAAGTCCAACAGGACTACTACACATCGGAAATGCCCGTACAGCATTGTTTAACTACCTTTACGCACGCCATCATGGTGGAACTTTTATCATTCGTATCGAAGATACAGACCGTAAACGCCATGTTGAGGATGGAGAACGCTCACAGCTTGAAAATCTTCGCTGGTTAGGCATGGATTGGGATGAAAGTCCAGAAACTCATGAAAACTATCGCCAATCAGAGCGTTTGGAACTCTATCAAAAATACATCGACCAATTGCTAGCCGAAGGAAAAGCCTACAAATCTTACGTTACAGAAGAAGAGTTGGCAGCTGAGCGAGAACGCCAAGAAGCAGCTGGCGAAACACCACGCTACATCAATGAATATCTTGGTATGAGTGAAGAGGAAAAAGCAGCTTACATTGCAGAACGTGAAGCAGCTGGTATCATCCCAACTGTCCGTTTGGCTGTCAATGAGTCTGGTATCTACAAATGGCACGATATAGTCAAAGGTGATATCGAGTTTGAAGGTGGCAACATCGGTGGTGACTGGGTTATCCAAAAGAAAGATGGCTACCCAACTTACAACTTTGCCGTTGTTATCGATGATCACGATATGCAAATCTCTCACGTTATCCGCGGTGATGACCATATTGCTAACACACCCAAACAGCTTATGGTTTATGAGGCTCTTGGTTGGGAAGCCCCAGAATTCGGTCACATGACTTTGATTATCAACTCTGAAACGGGTAAAAAATTGTCTAAACGCGACACCAACACCCTTCAGTTTATCGAAGACTATCGTAAGAAAGGGTACCTTCCAGAAGCTATCTTTAACTTTATCGCCCTTCTTGGTTGGAATCCAGGTGGCGAAGATGAAATTTTCTCTCGTGAGGAATTGATTAAACTCTTTGATGAAAACCGTCTCAGCAAGTCACCAGCTGCCTTTGATCAGAAGAAACTAGACTGGATGAGCAACGACTACATCAAGAGAGCTGATCTTGCGACAATCTTTGAAATGGCTAAACCATACTTAGAAGAAGCAGGGCGTTTGACTGACAAGTCTGAAAAAATGGTAGAACTCTACAAACCACAAATGAAGTCAGTGGATGAAATCGTTCCATTGACAGATCTTTTCTTCTCAGATTTCCCAGAGTTGACAGACGCTGAGCGCGAGGTCATGGCAGGAGAAACCGTTCCTGTTGTTCTAGAAGCCTTCAAAGCGAAGCTAGAAGCAATGACAGATGAAGAATTTGTAACAGAAAACATCTTCCCACAAATCAAAGCAGTTCAAAAAGAAACAGGTATTAAAGGGAAAAACCTCTTCATGCCGATTCGTATTGCAGTATCAGGTGAAATGCATGGACCAGAACTTCCAGATACGATTTACCTATTAGGTCGTGAGAAATCTATCCAGCATATTGATAATATGCTCAAAGAGATTTCTAAATAAAAAGGACTTCCGATGGATACATGGGAAAAAATGTATGAAGAAGCACGAACCTTATTCAATCCCCATGAAGTTTCTGACTTTGTTTATGCTAACCATGTTGTTGCTGCGGTAGAAGCAGAAGATGGACAGATCTTCACAGGATTTTGTATGGAGGGCACTTGTGGTGTTTTTCATCTCTGTGCAGAGCGAGCAGCTCTCTTCAATATGTATCAATTTTCAGGACAAACTAAAGTTAAAAAAATCCTCACCTTTCGAGATAAACCTCCCTACGGCGAAGGGTCAGGTATGCCCTGTGGCGCTTGCAGAGAATTTCTCTTAGAATTGAATGCTGAGAATAAAGAAGCAGAGTTCATGATGGACTACGAAACAAGAAAAACAATCAAAGTTGCCGAGTTGATCCCATACTGGTGGGGAGAGGAACGTGCGACTAATTGGCAAGATAAATAAAAGGAGTCAGTTTAACTGGCTCTTTTCCCTTATCTTTTCAGAATTTCGATAAAGAGGAAAAAAGATCTTGACAAAGGTAAAAAAGTAGGTATAATAGAAAGAGTTGAAAAGCTCAAGGTCCGTTGGTCAAGGGGTTAAGACACCGCCTTTTCACGGCGGTAACACGGGTTCGAATCCCGTACGGACTATGGTGTATTGCGGTTAGAAAAAACTTGAAAAAAGTTTAAAAAATCTGTTGACAGAGGCAGGTAGCTGTGATATACTAATATAGTTGTCGCTTGAGAGAGATTGAGTGACAAAGACCTTTGAAAACTGAACAAGACGAACCAATGTGCAGGGCACTACAACTTTAGTTGTAGTACTGAACAATGAAAAAACAATAAATCTGTCAGTGACAGAAATGAGTGAGAACTCAAACTTTTAATGAGAGTTTGATCCTGGCTCAGGACGAACGCTGGCGGCGTGCCTAATACATGCAAGTAGAACGCTGAAGGAGGAGCTTGCTTCTCTGGATGAGTTGCGAACGGGTGAGTAACGCGTAGGTAACCTGCCTGGTAGCGGGGGATAACTATTGGAAACGATAGCTAATACCGCATAATATTGACTATTGCATGATAGTCAATTAAAAGGTGCAATTGCATCACTACCAGATGGACCTGCGTTGTATTAGCTAGTTGGTGGGGTAACGGCTCACCAAGGCGACGATACATAGCCGACCTGAGAGGGTGATCGGCCACACTGGGACTGAGACACGGCCCAGACTCCTACGGGAGGCAGCAGTAGGGAATCTTCGGCAATGGACGGAAGTCTGACCGAGCAACGCCGCGTGAGTGAAGAAGGTTTTCGGATCGTAAAGCTCTGTTGTAAGAGAAGAACGAGTGTGAGAGTGGAAAGTTCACACTGTGACGGTATCTTACCAGAAAGGGACGGCTAACTACGTGCCAGCAGCCGCGGTAATACGTAGGTCCCGAGCGTTGTCCGGATTTATTGGGCGTAAAGCGAGCGCAGGCGGTTAGATAAGTCTGAAGTTAAAGGCTGTGGCTTAACCATAGTACGCTTTGGAAACTGTTTAACTTGAGTGCAAGAGGGGAGAGTGGAATTCCATGTGTAGCGGTGAAATGCGTAGATATATGGAGGAACACCGGTGGCGAAAGCGGCTCTCTGGCTTGTAACTGACGCTGAGGCTCGAAAGCGTGGGGAGCAAACAGGATTAGATACCCTGGTAGTCCACGCCGTAAACGATGAGTGCTAGGTGTTAGACCCTTTCCGGGGTTTAGTGCCGCAGCTAACGCATTAAGCACTCCGCCTGGGGAGTACGACCGCAAGGTTGAAACTCAAAGGAATTGACGGGGGCCCGCACAAGCGGTGGAGCATGTGGTTTAATTCGAAGCAACGCGAAGAACCTTACCAGGTCTTGACATCCCTCTGACGGCTCTAGAGATAGAGTTTTCCTTCGGGACAGAGGTGACAGGTGGTGCATGGTTGTCGTCAGCTCGTGTCGTGAGATGTTGGGTTAAGTCCCGCAACGAGCGCAACCCCTATTGTTAGTTGCCATCATTTAGTTGGGCACTCTAGCGAGACTGCCGGTAATAAACCGGAGGAAGGTGGGGATGACGTCAAATCATCATGCCCCTTATGACCTGGGCTACACACGTGCTACAATGGCTGGTACAACGAGTCGCAAGCCGGTGACGGCAAGCTAATCTCTTAAAGCCAGTCTCAGTTCGGATTGTAGGCTGCAACTCGCCTACATGAAGTCGGAATCGCTAGTAATCGCGGATCAGCACGCCGCGGTGAATACGTTCCCGGGCCTTGTACACACCGCCCGTCACACCACGAGAGTTTGTAACACCCGAAGTCGGTGAGGTAACCTTTTAGGAGCCAGCCGCCTAAGGTGGGATAGATGATTGGGGTGAAGTCGTAACAA